>CAXICH010000005.1:0-26593 GCA_964022245.1 uncultured Alphaproteobacteria bacterium | reverse complement strand
ACCATCCGACACCTGTGGCCGATGATCAACAGGTTAGTTGCGAATATGCGGCACTATCCCTGCCAGAGTTCGGAAAGGGCCCTCGCGACCGCCTCGGGATCGTCCATCCGGCACAAACGGGCCTTGGCCGCGCGGCGGTCTGTGGCGTCTCCCGGCCAGGGCGCCTGTTCGATGTACCAGCCGAGGTGTTTGCGGAACATCTTCAGCCCCAGCGGAAAGCCATAGAAGTCCAGCGAGGCCTGCATATGCTCGACGACCAGCGCCAGACGGTCAGCGCGGTCGGGCGCGTCCGGACCGGTGTCGCCCTTGAGGCCGGCCTCGAGCCGCGCCGCCAGCCAGGGCCGGCCATAGACCCCTCGCCCCAGCATCAGGGCGTCGGCGCCCGATTGCGCCAGGGCGTCGCGAGCATCCTGCAAGGTCAGCACATCCCCATTGACGACGACGGGGATTGAAACGGCGTCCTTGACCTCGCCCACCGCCTGCCAGTCGGCCGTGCCGGTGTAGAACTGCTTGCGGGTGCGGCCATGGACGGTGACGGCCTGCACCCCGATCCGCTCGGCGTGCCGCGCCAGGTCGGCGGCATTGCGATCGGTTTCGTCCCAGCCGAGGCGCATCTTGACCGTGACCGGGCGGCTGACCGCACCGACGACCGCCTCCATGATGCGGCAGGCCAGATCAGGGACGCGCATGAGGGCCGAGCCGGAGGCGGCTCCGGTGACCTCCTTGGCCGGGCAGCCGAAATTGAGATCGATCAGATCGGCGCCGGCGCGTTCGGCCATGCGCGCGCCCTCGGCCATGGCCAGGGGATCCCGCCCGACCAGCTGGATGACGGTCAGGGGCAGGCCATCCCCCACCGCCGCGCGGCGCACGACGTCGGGACGGCCGCGGGCCAGTTCGGCTGAGGCGACCATTTCCGTGGCGACGTAGGGGGCGCCCAGACGGGAGGCCACACGCCGGAACGGCAGGTCGGTGATGCCCGTCATCGGGGCCATCAGCACCCGGCCGGGTACAGTCACATCGCCGATGGTCAGGGAGGAAGCCATCGGCCCCTATCTTCGCCCCCGCCCCCTCTCGTCAAGGGCGCGTCCACTGCCTAGAAGACACGAATGACATTTCAGGCAGTTGTTGTGGCAGCGGGCTCGGGGTCGCGGGCGGGCATGGAGAAGCCCTGGGTGGCGATGGCGGGCACCCCGGTGCTGCGCTGGTCCGTCCGCGCGCTCCTTGAGGCGGGCGCCGCAGATGTGGCGGTGGTCGTCGCGCCTCATCGTCTGGCAGACGTCGCGGACACCCTCGCGGGCCTGACCGGCTGGCGCGCCGTGGAAGGCGGGGCGACCCGGGCGGACTCCGTGCTGCGCGGGCTGGATGCGCTCGCAGCCGCAGGCTGTGCCGCGGCGGATACCCGGGTCCTGATCCACGACGCGGCGCGGCCCTTTCTCACGCGGGCCGTCATCGACCGGCTGCTCGAGGCCCTAGCCGAGGCGGACGGGGCCGTCCCTGCCCTGCCGGCCGTGGACAGTCTGAGACGCGGGAACGACGCCCGTCTGGGAGACAGTGTCGATCGCGACGGCCTGTACCGGGCCCAGACGCCGCAGGCCTTCCACCTGGCCACGGTTCGAGCGGCCTTGTCCGACTGGCCCGGTGCCGTACCGCCGACCGACGAGGCCGAGGCTGTACGCGCGGCAGGCGGTCGCGTGGTGCTTGTCGCCGGCGATCCGCGCCTGTTCAAACTGACCTATCCCGAGGACTTCATCATGGCCGAGGCGCTCGCTGCCGGATTGACCCCACCTTCCGTGACGCGCGTCGGGCATGGGCTCGATGTTCACCCCTGGGGCCCCGGGACGTCCGCGTGGCCTTGCGGAGTCGAGATTCCGCACGACCGGACCCTGATCGGCCATTCGGACGCCGATGCGGGCCTGCATGCCCTGACCGATGCCATCCTCGGGGCCATGGGCGACGGCGACATCGGGGACCATTTCCCTCCCTCGGATCCGCAGTGGAAGGGCGCGTCGTCGGACCGATTCCTTGTGCATGCCGTCGACCGGCTGGCGGCCCGCGGCGGACATCTGGTGAATGTGGATGTGACCCTGATCTGCGAGGAGCCGAAGATCAAACCGCACCGTCAGGCGATGCGCGAGCGGCTCGCCGGGCTGTGCGGCGTCGCGCTGGATGCTGTCAGCGTCAAGGCCACGACGACCGAGCAACTGGGCTTTACGGGGCGCGGCGAAGGCCTGGCGGCCCAGGCGGTGGCCACCATCACCCTGCCCGCTTGCCGCTAGAAATTGGCGCGGACCAGGGATCCCCAGAGATTGACGTAGTCGTCGGTCCACGGCCGCACCTCGGTCTCGGCCACCACCCGCCAGCCCGGATCGGTGACGAAATCGGCCAGACCTTCCGCCGTCGGGGACATGATCAGCACCTCGGTCGAGGCCTCGGCCATGTCGGGCTGGTCGTCACGCTCGTAGAAGATGCGGTGACGCTCAGCGGCGCCCAGCTGACGGGCGGCGGCAACCGTCGGCAGGGTGATGTCGAGGTTGCGGTTCGACAGGTGCAGAACCACCACTCCGGTCGGTCCGACCAGCCGCAGATAGTCGGCCAGCGCCTCGACGGTCAGCAGGTGAGTCGGCACGACGTCGGAGGAAAAGGCGTCGATAACCAGCAGGTCGAAGGCGGCGTCTGGCTGCTGCGCCAGGGTCAGGCGGGCGTCGCCGAGGACCGTCTGCACCGGGCCGGCCGCGCAGTCCGAGATGAAGGTGAACCAGCGCGGATCGCGGGCCATGCGGTCGACCATGGGGTCGATCTCGAAGAAGGTCAGGGTATCGCCGGGCCGCTTGTAGGCCGCCATGGCCCCGGCTCCCAGACCGACCACCCCCATGCGCACCTCGGGCGATCGCGACTGGACCACCCAGGTCGCGAGGCCGATCGGCGTGGAATAGGCATAGTACATGGTCGGATTGCAGGCATGGTCGGGATGGCGCGCCTGGGCCCCGTGCAGGGTGGTGCCATGCATCAGAACATGCACCGGACCGCCCATGCCCGGGTCCTCGATCTCGGCGACCCGCATGACGCCGAAGAAGCTGCGCTCTGTCAGGCTCCAGTCATAGCCTCGCGCCAAATGCTGGGCGGACAGGGCGATCATCAGCAGGACGCCGGTGAACACCAGCGCCTTGTCCCGCACCAGAAAGGCGCAGACAGCCGCACCGCCGAGGATGATCGAGGCCAGCTTCAGCGTGGTCAGGTCCTGGACATGAGGCCAGAGCGCCGGTGTCCGGGCGATCACCTCCATCACCACATGCGGCATGACCGACAGGAAGGCCGCGGCCAGCAGGAAATAGCCGTGCCGCAACGTCAGCGCCCCGCCCCACGTTCGCGCCAGACCGACGGCCACGAGGACCAGCGGATACTCCCACACCATGTTGAAGATGACGGGCGCGACCAGGGCATTGAACACCCCGCCCAGCATGCCGCCGACCGACAGCAGGAGATAGAATTCGGTCAGCCGGTCAGGCGGGGGTCTGCGCCCCGCGAGCAGCTGGTGACACAGCAGGGCGGTGAAGAAGAAGGTCGTGAGGTGGATCACCAGGATCAGCATCCAGCTGGAGCTGCGGAAGGCGACCATGCTGACGGTCACGGCCAGCAGCGCCGACTGGACGATCAGGGTGATCGGCAGCGGGATCCACGGTCGACTCTGGAAGGCGATGACGAAGGTCAGCAGATAGAGGGCCAGCGGCAGGACCCAGAGGAAGGGCGCCGAGGCGACGTCGGTCGTCAGGTGGGCGGTCACGCCCAGCATCAGGCTGGAGGGGGCGGCGGCCAGCAGCACCCAGATACCCCGCTCGCGCCAGTCGACGGGCGCAGTGCGGGCCAAGGGCGGCGGCTCGGACCGGGTCAGCGACCGGGCGCGCCAGACGGTCAGGCCCAGCACCACGATCATCAGCACAAAGACACCGTAGCCGAGGCTCCAGCCCCAGCGCTGGCCCGAGAGCGAGCTGAGAGGCTCGATCAGGACCGGATAGGCCAGCAGGGCCAGGAAGCTGCCGAAATTCGAGGCCGCGTAGAGGACATAGGGGTTCTGGCCATCCGCATGACCGACGCGAACGCGGGCGTACCAGGCCTGAAGCAGCGGGGCGGTGGCCGACAGGACAGCGAACGGCAGGCCGACCGACATGGCCAGCGTCGCCAGCAGCCAGCCGATCGGCGCCGCCGGGTCGGGATCGCCCAGCAGGCCATTGACCCGCAGCGGCAGGAAGATGGCCGCAATCACCAGCAGGACCAGATGGACGCCGACCTGCAGGCGCAGCGAAGCGACCTTCTGCAGCAGGTGGGCATAGGCATAGCCCGCCAGCAGGCCCGTCTGGAAAAACACCATCGCCGTGTTCCAGACAGAGGGCGATCCGCCCAGCACCGGCAGGACCAGTTTGGTGACCATCGGCTGGACCGAAAACACCAGCATGGCCGAGGTGAAAATCGCCAGACCAAAGATCAGCGGGGTCAGGCGGACGCCGAGCGGCTCGACCCCGTCGGTCACGCTGGTCTGGCTCATGCATGCTCCCATCGACAGGCGGGCATCGGCGCGGCACCCTGTGGCCCACCGTAAGGCTGACTCGTCGAGGCCGATACCCCATGTTCACTCCCGAACTGATGACCCTGGCCGAAGGCGTCGTGGTCCGTGCGCAGGCGCGCGGCCTGATGCTGGCCACGGCCGAGAGCTGCACCGGTGGCCTGGTGGCGGCCCTCATCACCTCAGTGGCGGGATCGTCGGCGGTTCTGGAACAGGGGGCGGTGACCTATTCCAATGCGGCCAAGACGCGGATGCTGGGGGTGCCGGCACCCTTGATCAAGGCCCATGGCGCCGTGTCTCAGGCCGTGGCAGAGGCGATGGCGGCCGGGGCCCGCGCCCGGGCGGGTGTGGGTCTGGCGGTCTCGATCACTGGTATCGCCGGACCGGGCGGAGGCTCTGACGACAAGCCCGTGGGCCTGGTCCATTTCGGTCTGGCGACCGCCGACGGTGTGCGGCACCTCGAACGCCGTTTTAGCGAGGGGGACCGTCAGGCGATCCGGCTGGCGGCCAGCCAACAGGCGCTGGAGCTGCTTCTGGACGGGCTGGCGTGAGCCCTGCGCCTGTCTCCGTTGACGCGCGCGGTCATCGCTGTCCCGTGCCGAGCCTGAGGCTGGCGCGTGCGCTGGAGGCCGCGGCACCGGGTGGGACGATTGTCCTGATGGCGACCGACCCGATGGCCCGTATCGACGTGCCCCATATGCTGGCCGACGGGCCCCACCGGCTGATCCGGATCGAGGACGTCGACGGCGTCCTGCGGATTACTGTCGAGACTGGCGCCGCGCCGTCAGGCTGACGACCTTCGGCGCCTGCATCAGGGCTTCCTCGGCCTCGACGATCAGGGCCTCGTCCCGGGCGCGGGCCACGATCTCCATTTCCGTGGCAAAGGCCCCGCCGTAGAAGATGGCGTTGACGTTCCACGACAGCCAGATCAGCAGCACGACGACGGCGCCGACCGAGCCATAGGTCGCGCCCAGAACCGCGATCTGCTCGACGTAGATGGCGCACAGCCAGGAGGAAATCATCGACAGCAGGGTCGCGATGACCCCGCCGGTGATGGCCGGGCGCCAGGCCACCCGCGACTTGTGCGACATGGCATAGCGGTAAAGCAGGCTCAGCCCGAACGACAGCCCGGCCGCCGGTAGCAGCACGTCCAGCGGCATATAGCCCCCGCCACTGCCATCGACCGCGCCGGCGGCGTCGGCATGGGACATCAGCCGGGCCGTGACGACGGCGCCGGAGACCACGGTGAACAGGCCGAAGGCAAACAGGGCGACGAAAAAGGCCAGCAGATTGAACTTGAGGAAGCCGTGCGGCTCAGCCTCATCATGAATGAGATTAAGACCTGCCAATAACGCCTTGAACCCTCTGTGCGCGGCATAGGCGCCGATGATCAGGGCGAAGGCGCTCTGGGTCGAGACGGTGCGGGCCGAGGCATTGGTGAGGCGGCCGATCTCCTCGAGGAAGATGCTGCGGGCGGCGGCGGGCATGACATCGGCCAGGGCGGTGGCCTGGGCGCTGACCTCGCTGATCGACAGGCCCACCTTGTAGAGACCGATCAGGATGGCGATGGCGGGAAACACCGCCAGCAGGGCAAAGAAGGACACCCCGCCCGTGTAGAGCATGACGTCGCGGCCCCAGCTGCGGGCAAACGCGCGTCCGGACAGCCGGAGCCAGAAGCCGATGCGGCTTCGCAGAGAGTCAAAGGTCAAATTCATCCTCGCCACAACCCGGCGCGAAACTAGACTTTTTTGTGACTTTGCAAACCCTCTTGGGTGCAGTGGGTGTGGAACCGGTTGCAGGGGCGCCGGGGGGCTGTCTATGGTCCCGCACAATCGGGCTGGGCTCCGGATCGCAGAATCCGGGCTGAAGGGGGCGTGCCGTCTTGGATTTCGATCCGCGTATTCTGGTCGTTACCGGTGACGAAGCCGAGGGCGAGACCCTGTGTCGGCAGCTTGATTCGGAAGGGTGGACGACGATCACCGCCTCCTCGTCCGAAGCCGCCGGGATCGTGCTGGAGGATTTCCCCGTCGAGGCCGCCATCCTGGTGGCCGGTGAAGCCGACGCCGACGTCTCGGCCATGGCAGCCCGGCTGAAGGGGCTGGCCTCCCCCCGCTACCTGCCGGTCATCGCGCTGATGGGACGCACGCCGACGCCCGAGGAATCCACGACGGTCGACCTGGCCATGACCGCCCCGGCCCATCCGGTGCAGCTCCGCATCCGGATGGAACAGCTGGTCCGCGCCGCCCTGGCCGAGGAAGAACTGAACCTGCGGATCGATACCTTCCGCCAACAGGGCCAGGCCATTGAGCTTCCGGCCACCGATCTGACCCCTGTGCGGGTCCTGGCGGCGGGGAAGCCGGATCGCCGGTTTCTGGCCCTGTCGAACGCACTGGCGGAGGATGGCGCCGAGGTGGTCGCTGCGCCGACGCCCTACACAGCCTTTGACTATCTGCATGAGAGCCCGTTCGACGCCGCCGTGCTGTGGGGGGCGGAGGACCATGCCCCGGCGCTGTCGATCGCCTCGGGCATGAAAAGAAATACAAGGCTCTATCATATTCCGGTGATGCTTTACCTGAATGATGGCGCGCAGCTGGATGCCTCGGATCTGTACGGTCGGGGCTTCGCCGATGTCGCCGCCGCAGACACGGACGAGCGTGAGACGGCGCGGCGGCTGATGGCCATGGCGCGGTTTCACCGCCGACAGACCGGCGTGCGGCGAGCGCTGGAATCGGTTCGAGGGTCCGGACTGACCGATCCCGACACCGGCCTGTTCACCCGCGACCTGTTTGCCCAGCATCTCGGGCGGGTCAGTGAGGCGTCCCGCGCGCGACGGCGGCCGCTGTCCCTGTGCGTGCTCAAGGTCACGATGACGGATCCGGTCGAGGAAGCCCGCCGCGACGGCTGGCTGGCGCGTGCCCTGCCCCAGATCGGCACCATGGTGTCGCGCCTGATCCGGACCGAAGATACGGCTGCGCGTCTGTCCAGTGAGGTCTTCGCCTTGGCCCTGCCTGGCACCACCGAGGCCCAGGCGCGGATCGCCGCCCAGCGGATCGTCGCCGTGATCGGCTGCACCGCCTTCGAGGCCGGCCCCGGGCGGTCGCCTTTCGTGGTCGACTTCGAACTGGGCGTGGCCGAGCAACGAAGCGGCGAGGCCCCCGCCCGAACGCTTGAGCGGGCCTCGTCCTCGCTGGTGGCCGACACCCGCGCCGCGAGCTGACGTCTAGCTGTCCAGTGCGGCTACGGTGGCCAGCGAGTCCGTGATCCGCTCGGCGGCCTTCAGGCGTGCCTCTGCATCGGCCCATTCGCCCATGACGACGATCCTCTGATCCGGGCGCAGTTTCCACACGCCGGCATTCTTCTGGATCAGGCCAACCAGGCCCAGCGGATTGGGGAAGGCGCTGTTGCGCAGGGTCAGGACCGCACCCTTGGGCCCCATGTCGATGCGCTCGATCTGGGCCTTGCGGCAGGACGACTTGATGCCGACGATGCGGAGCAGCTGACGGGCTTCGTCGGGCAGCGGCCCGAACCGGTCGATCAGTTCGGCGGCCAGGGCCTCGCGATCCTCGCCACGCTCGGCATCCGAGAGGCGCCGGTACAGGCTGAGGCGCAGGTTTAGATCTGGAACATAACTCTCGGGAATCAGGACCGCCGCGCCGACATTGATGGTCGGGGACCAGTCGCGATCGCGCAGGTCTCCGCCCTGCTCGCGCATCTCGGCCACGGCATCTTCGAGCATCTGCTGATACAGTTCGACGCCAACCTCGCGGATGTGGCCCGACTGTTCGTCGCCCAGCAGATTGCCCCCGCCCCGCTGGTCGAGGTCGTGGCTGGCCAGCTGGAAGCCGGCGCCCAGGTTGTCGAGCGACTGCAGCACCTGCAGCCGCCGTTCGGCCGACAGGCTGAGCGGGCGTTTCGGGTCGGTGGTCAGATAGGCAAAGGCGCGCGCCTTGGACCGCCCGATCCGTCCGCGGATCTGGTGCAACTGGGCCAGGCCGAACATGTCGGCGCGGTGCACGATCAGGGTGTTGGCCGTCGGGATGTCGAGGCCGCTCTCGACGATGGTTGTCGACAACAGGACGTCGTACTCGCCCTCATAGAAGGCGCTCATCACGGCTTCGAGCTGCGTCGGTGACATCTGGCCGTGGCCGACGACGGCCTTCACCTCGGGCACCTGTTCCCGGAGGAACTGTTCGATGTCCGGCAGGTCCGCCAGACGCGGGGCGACATAGTAGGCCTGACCGCCGCGGTATTTCTCGCGCAGCAGGGCCTCGCGCACCATAACGGGGTCCCAGGGCGCGACATAGGTGCGGACGGCCAGACGGTCGACCGGCGGCGTGGCGATGATCGACATCTCGCGGATGCCGGACAGCGCCATCTGCAGGGTGCGGGGGATGGGGGTGGCGGTCAGGGTCAGCAGATGTACATCGGCGCGGAGGCTCTTGAGCTTTTCCTTGTGCTTGACGCCGAAATGCTGCTCCTCGTCGACGATCACGAGGCCCAGATCCTTGAAGCCGACCTGTTCCGACAGCACGGCGTGGGTGCCGACCACGATCTCGAAACTGCCGTCCTTGAGGCCCGCGCGGGTCTCGGTGGCATCCCTGGCCGTGACCATGCGCGACAGGTGACGGACGGTGATGGGCCAGCCGGCGAACCGCTCGCTGAAGGTCTTGAAATGCTGACGCGCCAGAAGGGTGGTGGGGCAGACGATGGCCACCTGCTGGCCAGTCATGGCGACGACAAAGGCGGCCCGGAGCGCGACCTCGGTCTTGCCGAAGCCCACGTCGCCGCAGATCAGCCGGTCCATGGGCGTGCCCCTGGCCAGATCGGACAGGACGTCACCGATGGCGTTCAGCTGGTCGTCGGTTTCCTCATAGGGGAAGCGGGCACAGAATTCGTCGAACAGCCCCTGCGGCGGGACCACGACCTCGCTTTCGCGCAGGGCCCGTTTGGCGGCGAGCGCGATCAGGCCCTCGGCCATTTCACGCAGGCGCGCCTTGGCCTTGGCCTTGCGCCCCTGCCAGCCCGCACCGCCCAGACGGTCCAGCTGGACCCCGTCGCCCTCGGCGCCGTAGCGGGTCAGCAGGTCGATGTTCTCCACCGGAAGGTAGAGTTTGGAATCGCCCGCATAGGCCAGTTCGAGACAGTCGTGGGGGGCGTCCTGGATGTCGAGGGTACGCAGGCCCTCATACCGCCCGATGCCGTGGTCGAGGTGAACGACCAGATCGCCCGTCGTCAGCGCCGAGGCTTCGGCGAGGAAGTTGGAGGCGCGGCGCTTCTTGCGCGGGCGCGCCAGCCGGTCGCCCAAAATGTCGGTCTCGGTGATGACGACCAGATCGTCGGTCTCGAAGCCGGTTTCGACCGGCAGGACCGAGCGCAGATAGAGGGTGTCGGTGGCCGCCTGCACATCGGCCCAGTCGCGAACCGGCACCACGGGCTCCAGCCCGTGATCGGCCAGCATGGAGGCCAGACGTTCGGATGAGCCCTCGCTCCAGGAGGCGAACAGTACCTTGCGACCGTCCGCACGGCACGACTTCGCGTAGGCTGCGACGGCCTCGAACAGATTGACGCTGTCCTGGGCGCGCTCGACCGCAAAGGACCGGCCCAGACGTCCGCCGGCGTCCTCGCCGGGTCCGGACAGGGGGCTGAGCTGGATGACGGGCCGGCACGCGAGCGCGCGGGTCCAGTCGTCGGGCGACAGATAGAGGGCCTCGGGCGGCAGGGCACGGCCGCTCTGGACGCTACGTCCGGGCGCGGCCTCTGCGGCTTCACGCCGGGCCTCGAAGGCATCGACGGTCAGGTCCCAGCGTTCGGAGCGCGCCTTGTCGGCCTGGCTGTCCAGCCAGATCGTGGCCCCGTCAGGCAGATAGTCGAACAGGGTCTCGAGGTGCGGATAGAGCAGCGGCAGCCAGTGCTCGAGGCCCTGGCGGCGCGCGCCTTCGCTGACGGCGGCATAGAGGGGGTCGTCTCCCGCCGTGCCGAAGCGGTTGAGATAACCGGTGCGGAAACGCGAGATGGCCTCGGCGTTCAGAAGGGCCTCGGACACCGGGGCCAGACGCACGGCGGCCCTCTGGCCGGTAGAGCGCTGGGTGGCCGGGTCGAAGCTGCGGATCGACTCCAGCTCCTGGCCGAACATGTCAAGGCGGACCGGCTCGTCGAAGCCCGGGGGGAAGACGTCGATCACCCCGCCCCGCACCGCATACTCGCCCCGCTCGGATACGGTCGAGGCCCGGATATAGCCATTCGTGGCGAAATAGATCTCGAGCGCGGCGGTATCGAGTTCGCAGCCGACGTGGGTCTCTAAGCCGGCGCCGGCCGTACCCTCGCGCGGCGGCGTTCGCTGCAGGGCGCCACCGACCGTGGCGACGATCAACAGGGGTCTGTCGGGGGTCTTTCCGCCGGCCAGACGGCTGAGCGTCGCCATCCGCTGGGCCGAAACCGAGGATGACGGGCTGAGCCGGTCATAGGGCAGACAGTCCCAGGCCGGATAGGACACCACCTCGACCCCCTCGGCGAAAAAGCCGATGGCGTCGATGAACTGGGCGGCACGCGAGGCGTCGCGGGCGATGAAGAGGGCAGTGCCGCCCTCGCCCAGCCGTTCGGCGACGCGCAGGGCATCCAGACCCTCGGGCGCACCGCTGAGAATCGTGTGGTCCGCCATCAGCCGATGCCTCGCGCCACCTCGGACGAGACCGACTCGGCGACGAACCGGCGGATGCGGTCCATCAGCGGGCCCTCCCATTCGGGCGGCGTGGGTGTCGAGCCCTTGATCCAGCCGTAGAGGGTGTGGTCGTCCTCATCCAGAAGGGCCTCGAACAGGGCGAGGTCGGCCTCGTCCAGCTCGGGCGCGACCTGTTCGGAGAACGGGCCGAGGATCATGTCGGCCTCGCGGAAGCCCCGGCGCCAGGCGCGGAAGCGGATGCGGTTCAGCCGGGTCGTCATTTCGGCACGTGCGATGTCTTCGGCCACAAGAAGTCTTGCCCGGTCAAAAGGAATGGAGCCGTGTCAGATAGCGGTCGCGGGTCCATTTCGCCACCCGTCCGGTCCGGCTATCGTGACGCATCATGCGGCCCGAGATTCTGTTTCCCCTGTTCGTCCCGGTCGAAAGCCTGAAGGGCGTCGGTCCGCGCATGGCGCCGGCGGTGCACCGGCTGGCCGGACCGCTGGTGCGCGACCTCATGTTTCTGGCCCCCAGCGGCCTGATCCGGCGACGCGCGATGACCGCGCAGACGGCGGTCGCGGGCGAGGTCGGCATCTTCGACCTGATCATCGGCGGGCTGACCAGGCCGGGGCGGCCGGGCCTGCCGTTCAAGCTCAGGGCCAATGACGAGACCGGCTTTTTGACGCTGGTCTGGTTCGGCGGGTCGGAGGCCTGGATCCGCAAGCAATGCCCGGAGGGCGAGCGGCGGATCGTCAGCGGCAAGGTCGAGACATTCAATGATCTGGTCCAGATCGCGCACCCCGAATATGTGGTGTCGGCGGACAGGCGGGACGAGATTGTGCCGGTCGAGCCGGTCTATCCGGCCACCCAGGGCATCACCTCGCGGCAGGTACGGAAACTGGTGATGACGGCGATGGAGTCGCTGCCGGACCTGGCCGAGTGGCAGGATGCAGCGTGGCTGGCCAGACAGGGCTGGCCGTCGTGGCCGGACGCGATGAAGGCCCTGCACGCACCCGGGAGCGAGATCGATCTGGATCCGCAGGCCCCGACGCGGGCGCGGCTGGCGTTCGACGAACTGCTGGCACACCAGCTGGCGCTGGCCCGACGGCGGCGGAACCGGCAGGCGGTGCGGGCCCCCCGGCTGGCGCCGGGTGCTGCGGCAGAACGGCTGCTGGCCGCCCTGCCCTTCACGCTGACCGGGGCGCAACAGCGAGCGATGGTGGACATCCGGCGCGATCTGGCTGGCGGTGAGCAGATGGCGCGCCTGCTGCAGGGCGATGTCGGCTCGGGGAAGACGGCCGTGGCGGCGCTGGTGCTGGCGGACGCCGTGGACAGTGGCTTTCAGGCGGCCCTGATGGCCCCGACGGACATTCTGGCGCGCCAGCATCACGAGCGGCTGACCCCGCTGTTTGCCGAGGCCGGGGTGGCCTGTGCCCTGCTGACCGGTCGGGACCCGGCCAGTGTGCGGCGGCCGGTGCTGGAGGGACTGGCGGGCGGGCGGCTGCCGCTGGTGATCGGTACCCACGCCCTGTTTCAGGACAGCGTGCAGTTTCACCGCCTGGGCCTGGCGGTGATCGACGAGCAGCACCGGTTCGGGGTGCGCGAGCGGCAGAGGCTGCTGGACAAGGGCGGGGCCGACGGCGCCGTGCACCTGCTGACCATGTCGGCGACGCCCATCCCCCGCACGCTGGAGCTGACCCAGTACGGGGAGCTGGACATCTCGCGGCTGGACGAGAAGCCGCCGGGGCGTCGGCCGATCAGGACCGCCGTATTGCCGCTGGATCGGCTGAAGGAGGTCGCGGTCCGTCTGAAGGCGGCGATTGAGGGCGGGGCGCAGGCCTACTGGATCTGTCCGCTGATCGAGGAATCCGAGCATATCGACCTGGCCGCCGCCGAGGACCGGGCGCGTGATCTGTCAACGCTGATGGGCCGTCCGGTCGGCCTGGTGCACGGGCGGATGCCGGGGCCGGAGCGCGAAACGGTCATGCAGTCGTTTCTGGACGGGCACGTGCCGCTGCTGGTGGCGACGACCGTGGTGGAGGTCGGCGTCGATGTGCCTAATGCCACCCTGATGGTCATCGAGCATGCCGAACGCTTCGGTCTGGCACAGCTGCACCAGCTGAGGGGGCGGATCGGCCGGTCGGACAAGCCCAGCGCCTGCACCCTGCTGTACGGCCAGTCAGACACCGGCCTCGGGAAGACGGCGGTCGAGCGGCTGGACATCCTGCGCCGGACCGAGGACGGGTTCGAGATCGCCGAGGCGGATTTCAGGATGCGGGGCGGCGGCGACCCGCTGGGCCTGAGGCAGAGCGGCTTTCCGGCCTATCGCTTTGCCGACCCGATGGCCCATGCCGGCCTCATCCGGGCGGCAGCCGATGATGCCCGGCTGATCCTCGGGCGGGACCCGGCCCTGACGTCGGAACGCGGGCGGGCGGTTCAGGTACTGGAAGCGCTGTTTGACTGGCGCTCGGGGCGACCGTCCGGCGACTGATCGGGCGCCGTCTGTGGCCCGTAGCGGGCGGTCCAGACGGCCAGACGCTCCTGAACATCATGTTCAATATCAGCATAGAACAGATTGTAGGGTCGTGATTTTCGGCGGTCAGACCAGCTGCCGGCCTCGCGGAAGGATTCCATCTCCGGCCGAGTGTGACGCAGCAGGCCGTCCTCGCAGGCTGTGGCCACCGAGCGGGCGATCAGGGCCGGCCGGGCGCCCCACTCCAGCCCGGTCGCGTTGGTCGCACCCAGATGCGTCCGGGCCGGAACCTCGACCTCGTCAGTTCCGCCGGTGACCGGGTTGACGCACACCGTCGGCCGGTCATCCAGATCGACGAGACGACCTCGCGCATCCCAGACGAGGGCGCGGCGCAGTCTGCGGCGGGCCGCCCCGTCATTGTCCTGCGTAACCGGGGAGAAGGCCACCAGACACCCGGTCTGGTCGCGGCTGCTGCACGGTGGCAGGGACGGTGTGGCCGGGTCGACCGCCAGAATGGTGTCCATGGCATAGACCGCGACAATCCGGCTGCGCAGGGCGCGGTCACCGACGATCCGCTCGCGCACCAGCCGATCGGCCAGCTCCCCCCCCTGTTCCAGTCCGGCAATGACGATCGGCCCGGTTGGGTGGCGGGCCAGAAAGACCTCGAACGCCGCCTCGATATCCCGCCAGGCGAAGGCGCGGGCCTCGCGTGCATCGTCGCGCAGGGTCAGTCGGGTGTAGAGGCTGGCCTGACGGTAGCGGGGGATGCTGAGCCGACCCGATCGCGCGAAGGGCCCCGCATAGTTGGGGATCACCACCCGGAACAGATAGTCATCGGCGCGGGCATCGCCGATCGGGCCGTTCCATTCCTCTCCGCCATCGTAGGTCGTGGAGTGGATGAAGAAGACGGCCGCAGGACCGGAGCCCTTGATCCCCGCGTCCTGCATCGCCCATGCCGACGCTTCCCGGTAATCCGGAGCCGGCGGCGGGTCATAGGTCTGGAACGGCACCTCGGGGTCCATGCCGGCCTGCAGAATGTCCCCGCGCCAGACGGCCGCCGCGGCCACGATCAGGAACACCAGGGCGAAGCCGGCATAGCCGATCAGGGACCTGAGACTGACCGTCCGAGACGTCATCGATACGGGTCTTCTGTCGCCAGATACGACTGGACGTAGCGGCGAACGCCCTCTTCCAGCGGTGTCGACTGGCCATCAAATCCCAGCGCGCGGACCCGGTCCATGCGGGCCTGGGTGAAATACTGATAGCGGTCGCGGATCACCTCGGGCATGTCGATATAGGTGATCTGCGGCTCCTTGCCGGCGGCGGCGAAGGTCGCCCGCGCCAGATCGGCGAACGAGCGGGCCTGACCCGAGCCCGCGTTGAAGATTCCTGAAACCTCCGGCTTGCCCAGCAGCCAGTCGATCACATCGACGACATCATCGACGTGGACGAAGTCCCGAAGCTGGCCACCGTCTGCGAAATTCGGATGGTGCGACCGGAACAGCTGGACCGGTTCGCCCGCCTGCACCCGCGGCCAGATCTGGGCGACGACCGACTTCATGCCCCCCTTGTGATACTCGTTCGGGCCGTAGACGTTGAAGAATTTCAGCCCGGCCCACTGATTGGGGGCGTGACCGCGTTCCGACTGTTGCCGCGCATAGAGGTCGAACAGATATTTCGAATAGCCATAGGCGTTTAGCGGACGAAGTTTCTGCAGCGACGCAAAGTCGTCGTCATCGTCAAAGCCTTCGTGACCGTCGCCATAGGTGGCCGCCGATGAGGCATACACGAACTGTACATCGTGACCACAGCACCAGTCCCACAGGTCCCGCGAGAGAGCGAAATTAGTCTTCAGGATCAGATCGGCGTCCGGCTCCGTCGTCGACGATATCGCCCCCATATGGATCACGGCCTCGATGCGGTCGGCGTGCACCTCCAGCTTTTCAAACATCTCCTCCGGCCACCAGAAGTCGGCGACCGGATGCTTGGCCAGATTCTTCCACTTGCCGAGGTCGGCGCGTTCCAGACGGTCGCAGACCACCACGTCGTGACGATCCGCAGCACACAGACGGGCGACGATGTTGGAACCGATGAAGCCGGCGCCGCCGGTGACCACGATCATGCCGCGCATCATTGGCCCTCGCCTTTCGCCAGTTTCTCGATGGTGGCCGTGGTCGAGTGGCCGGGTGAGAACTCGGCCAGCCGGACCTCTCCACCCCAGGATTCGACCTCGGCGGCGCCCACCACCTTGTCGCGGGTGTAGTCGGCCCCCTTGATCAGCACATCGGGCCGGAGGGCCTTGATCAGGTCGAGGGGCGTTTCCGTATCGAAGGATGTCACCCGATCCACGCTGGCGAGACCGCCGATCACCGCCGCCCGGCTGTCGAGGTCATTGACCGGCCGGCCCTCGCCTTTCAGCCGGCGCACCGAGGCATCGGTATTCAACGCCACCACCAGTCGGTCACACCAGGCCCGCGCCTGGGCGAGATAGGCGACATGACCGCGGTGCAGGATATCGAAGCAGCCATTGGTGAAGCCCACCTTCAGCCCTGCGGCCTTCCAGAGTTCGACCTGATCAACGAGGGTCCCGAGGGGTACGATGCGGCCATGGTCGATGTCCATGGCACCGGTCAGTTCGGCCTCAAGCAGTTCGGCGGGGGTGACCGTCGCGGTCCCGCTCTTGCCGACAACCACGCCCGAGGCGAGGATGGCAAAGGCGGCGGCATCTGGCAGGTCATGCCCGGCCGCGAGCGCGAGCCCCAGAGCGGCGAGACCCGTGTCTCCCGCACCCGACACATCAAACACCTCACGGGCTCGGGCGGGAATGTGCTGGACGTCCTCGCCGCGCCGCATCAGTGACATCCCCTTGCCGGCGCGGGTAACGACAACGGCCCTCGCCGTCGTCGCATTCAACAGGGCCTCAAGCGCGCGCTCGACCTCGGCGTCGCTGTCGGTCGGCAGGCCCGTGGCCCCGGCCAGTTCGGCCGCATTGGGCTTGATCAGGTCGACCGCACCATAGCGGGCAAAGTCCCGGCCCTTGGGGTCGACGATGACCGGCACGCCGGTCTTTCCGGCATGGGCCAGGGCCGCCGCGATCAGGGTGTCGCTGACCACGCCCTTGGCATAGTCGGAGATGAGGATGGCGTCGGCGCCGTCGAACACGCCCTCGCCGCGATAGTCGGTGGCGATAGCCTCTTCCTCATCAAGGCGCAGCAGCTGCTGGCCGGCAGCGACATAGCGGGTCTTGACCACGGTGCGGGCGGCATCGGTGTAGTGCACCGCATCGGTCAGGCCGGGCTCAGCGGCCAGAAGCGTGGCCAGCGCCCGGCCTTCGGCATCGTGTCCTGCGACCGAGCCGAGGGTCACTTGCGCCCCGAGTGAGGCCAGATTGCGCGCCACATTGCCGACTCCGCCCGGCATGGAGACCGAGCGGTGGGTGCGCAGGACGGGCACGGGGGCCTCGGGCGAGATGCGGCTGACTTCGCCATAGACAAAGCGGTCCAGCATCAGGTCACCGACGCACGCGAGGGTGAGAGACGGCGCCCTTGCGAGCAGGCTTTGAAGACCGGCGAGGTTCATGGATTGGAGCTATCCCAGAGGACCGGGCACGTCCAGTCGCCGTCCGGTTCAGGCCGCGCGCTTGATGCCCTGGGCGATAACCAGATCGTCAAAGGCGATCAGCTGACCGGCGAGGGATTCGAACTGGTCCAGCGGCACCATATTGGGGCCGTCGGACGGGGCGTTGTCCGGGTCCTGATGGGTTTCCATGAAGACGGCGTCGACGCCGACCGCGACGGCGGCCCGGCCCAGAACCGGCACGAACTCGCGCTGGCCGCCCGAGGAAGTGCCCTGCCCGCCCGGCTGCTGGACACTGTGGGTGGCGTCGAACACGACCGGACAGCCGATATCGCGCAGCACCGGCAGGGCGCGCATGTCTGAGACGAGGGTGTTGTAGCCGAAGCTGGCACCGCGCTCGCAGGCCATGACATTCGGGTTGCCCGCACCGACGACCTTGGCGATGACATTCTTCATGTCCCAGGGCGCGAGAAACTGGCCCTTCTTGATATTGATGACCTTGCCCGTCGCGGCGGCGGCCAGCAGCAGGTCGGTCTGGCGACACAGGAAGGCGGGAATCTGGATGACGTCGACAGCCTGGGCCGCCTCGGTGCACTGGGCCTCGGAGTGAACGTCGGTCAGAACCGGCAGGCCGACGCTCTCGCGGATCTCGGCGAAGATGGGCAGGGAGTCCCTGAGCCCCAGCCCCCGGGCTGCATTGGCGGACGTGCGATTCGCCTTGTCGAAGCTGGTCTTGTAGATGATCCCGACGTTCAGACGCTCGCCGATCTCCTTGAGTGCGTTGGCCATTTCCAGCGCGTGCTGACGGCTTTCCAGCTGGCAGGGTCCGGCGATAAAGACGATGCGGCGACCGCCGCCGATGGTGACGGGACGCTTCAGCCCGTCGTTGATTTCGATGACGCTGTTGGGACGGCTCACTTTATTCGATTTCCCGAAACTGTATTTGGGGCACCAGACGGGGCCATTGGCGTTGGCCCCTGCACCAGACTTGAGGCCATGTGGGGGCGATGCGTGCTGAATAACAGGTTTTTTCCGGAGGTGCGCGCGTGAGTGACGATCCGTCGCCCACCCTTGTCTGGTTCAGACGCGATCTCAGGCTCCGCGACAATCCCGCCCTGCGTGAGGCGGTCGACAGCGGCTGCTCCGTGGTCCCGCTCTATATCCTGGACGAAACGGCCGACGGGCGACCGCTGGGGGGCGCGTCGAAATGGTGGCTGGAGAAGAGCCTCAAGGCGCTTGGTGAAGACCTGAAGCAGGCCGGGGCGCCCCTGATCCTGCGCCGCGGCCCAGCAGAGGCGGTCCTCCGCGAGGTCCTGAAGGAAACAGGCGCCCGTCGGGTCTTCATGAACCGGAGGTTCGAACCCGCGGCCTTTGACGCCGACAAGGACATTGCCCATGCCCTCGAGGACGAGGACATCCAGTGCCGCGGCTTCAATGCCTCGCTTCTGGCGCGTCCGGGGTCGATCACGACCCAGTCCGGCGGAGCCTACAAGGTCTTCACCCCCTTCTATCGCGCACTCGTCGAGCAACTGGGCGACCCGATCGAACGACCGGCCCCGCGCGACATCCGTGGGCTGAATGGCGTCGACACGGAGGCGCTTGCGGACTGGGGCCTGTACGATGGCCGGCCGGACTGGGCCGCCGGATTCGACGCCGATGCCGTCGGCGAGGCCGCCGCAGCGCTGCGGCTGCGACACTTCATCGACAAGGACCTGAAGGACTATGGCACCTGTCGGGACCGGCCCGGCATCGCCGGTACGAGTCGGCTGTCGCCGGCGCTGCACTGGGGCGAAATCAGTCCGTGGCGGGTGTGGACGGAGGTGGCCAACGCCGTGACCGACGGAACCGTCACCGCGAAACAGGCCGACGCCTTCCAGCGTGAGATCGGCTGGCGCGAGTTCTCGGCCCATCTGCTGCATCAGTTCCCGACCCTGCAAGACCGTAATTTCCAACCGAAGTTCGATGATTTCCCGTGGCGCTCGGACACGAGGGCATTGGCCGCGTGGCAAAAGGGCCAGACCGGCTACCCGATGGTGGACGCCGGGATGCGCGAGCTCTGGACCACGGGCTGGATGCACAATCGGGTGCGGATGGTGGTCGCCTCCTTCCTCGTCAAACACCTCCGGATCGACTGGCGCGAGGGCGAATCCTGGTTCTGGGACACGCTGATTGATGCCGATCTGGCCAGTAATTCGCAGAATTGGCAGTGGGTGGCCGGATCCGGAGCCGATGCCGCTCCGTATTTCCGTATCTTCAACCCGGTGTCGCAGGGCACCAAGTTCGATACGGATGGTGAGTATGTTCGACGCTGGGTGCCGGAGCTCAAGAGGCTTCCTGATCGCTGGTTGCACAGCCCGTGGGAGGCCCCGGCCGAAGTCCGCGCCGATGCCGGCGTCCAGCTGGGCAAGACCTATCCCCGGCCGATCGTCGACCACGCCGAAGCGCGCGACGCTGCGCTCGCGGCCTTCAAGAGTCTGGGAAATGAGGCGTAGAATGCCGGCCATCGCATTCTCCCGCGGAGGTCTGTGATGACGGCGACCACCCTGAGTGACATCCAGGCCCCGGCCCACGCGCCGCGCGGATTCGGCCTGTTCCTGCGACTGCTGGCGGCCAACTGGACCTGGGGACGGCTCACCCTGAAGCTGCCGGATGGCCATATGCATGAGCTCGTCGGCAAGGTGCAGGGGCGCAGCGCCGTTCTGGAAATCCGCGATTACAATGTCGCGCGCCGCGTTCTGGCCAATGGCGATATCGGCTTTGGTGAGGGCTATATGGCCGGGGAGTGGGACAGTCCCAACCTCGCGGTCCTGCTGGAGGTGCTAGTCGAGAACTATGACCACATCCACCGGCTGTTCAACGGCGCCCTGCCGATGAAGGTGTTCAACTGGATCAGCCACCGGCTGCGGCGCAACAGCCGGCGGGGCGCACGAAAGAATATCCACGCCCACTATGATCTGGGCAATGAATTCTATGCGGCCTGGCTTGACGAGACCATGACCTATTCCTCGGCGCGCTATGCGGCGAGAGACGAGGCCCTGGCTGTGGCCCAGGCGCGCAAATACGAAAGTCTGGCGCGCCGCATGGACCTTCAGGCCGGGCAGTCGGTGCTCGAGATCGGCTGTGGCTGGGGCGGGTTCGCCGAATATGCCGCGCGCGAGGTCGGGGCCCGGGTCACAGCCATCACCATCTCGCAGGAACAGTACGATTTTGCCCGCCAGCGCATGCAGCGCGCCGGGCTGGGCGAGCGGGTCAATATCGAGCTGGTCGACTACCGCGACGTCACCGGCCGGTTCGACCGCGTCGCCTCGATCGAGATGTTCGAGGCCGTCGGGCAGGAATACTGGCCCACCTATTTCGGCAAGATCGCCGACGTCCTGGCGCCGGGTGGCCGCGCCGCCCTGCAGATCATCACCATCCAGGACGCCCTGTTCGAGGAGTATGCCGTCCGCACGGACTTCATCCAGAAATACATCTTCCCGGGCGGGATGCTGCCGAGTGAAGAGCGGCTGAAGCCGGTGATCGAAGCCGCAGGGCTGGGGTGGCAGTCGGTCGAGCGCTTCGGTCAGGACTATGCCGACACCCTCGCCGCATGGGATCGACGGTTCCAGTCCAGCTGGGGGGACATCCAGCGTCTGCAGGGCTTTGACGAGCGGTTCCGGCGGATGTGGCGCTTCTATCTTGGCTACTGCGAAGCCGGCTTCCGGTCGGGCCGGACCGACGTCATCCAGTTGGCGATCGGCAAGGGCTGAGCCGGTGTCACCGCTCATCGAAGCCCGGGAACTGCAGGCCCTGATGAGTGGGTCGCCCGTTCGGGTCGTGGACGCGGGTTGGCGACTGGACGGCACCGATACGCGGGCGCAGTTCCGGGAGGCGCATATTCCGGGGGCGGTGTTCTTCGATCTTGAGGCCGTCTCTGATCCGTCGGCTGCCCTGCCCCACACCCTGCCGGACACGGACCATTTCGCGCAGGCCATGGGCACGCTCGGCCTGAGCGACAGCGATCGGATCGTGGTCTATGAGGCGGGCCCGATGTTCTCCGCGCCGCGCGCCTGGTGGATGCTGAAGACCTTCGGGGCCGCGCACGTCCAGGTGCTGAATGGCGGGCTGGGCGCTTGGAAACAGGCCGGGGGCGAGGTCGAAAGCGGGGACACCGACCCCCTGCCCGCCCGCTTCGACGCCCGACTGGACCGGAACGCCGCCGTGGACATGGAGGCCGTGCGCCGGGCCCTCGCCGACGGCACGTCCTCCGTGCTGGATGCCCGGGGCGCGGCCCGCTTTCGCGGCGACAGTGCCGAGCCCCGCCCCGGTGTGCGTCCCGGACATATGCCGGGGGCGAGGAACCTTTCCTACTCCGCCCTCGTGGATGAGTCGGGGCGTCTACGCGACGCGGGCGAACTGCAGACCGCGTTCGCGGCGACCGGGCTGGATGACACGACCGTACCGATCACCACCTGCGGGTCGGGCGTGACCGCCGCCATTCTGGTGCTGGCCCTGACCGTTCTGGGTCGACGGGCGCAGCTCTATGACGGGTCATGGGCCGAATGGGGGAGCCGTACCGACACCCCCATCCGGACCGGCTGAGCCTTCAGGACGTCGGCGGGGCCTCGGGCAGCGGGCCCGAAACATCGGCCGGAATGTCGTCCTCGCCCCGCGACACCACGGTCGCGGCCACCAGATCGCCGGTGACGTTCAGCGTCGTGCGGCACATGTCGAGGAAGCGATCGACGCCGAGGATCAGACCGATCCCTTCGGCCGGCACACCCACCATCACCAGGATCAGGGCGATGACCGGCAGCGAACCCGCCGGCACACCGGCCGTGCCGATGCCGCCGAGAATGCAGACCAGCATCACGACCAGCTGCTGCTGGAGGGTCAGATCGATGCCGAAGAACTGCGCGAGGAACAGCACGGTGACGCCCTCGAACAGGGCCGTGCCGTTCTGGTTGGCCGTCGCGCCGACGGTCAGCACAAAGCGGGAGATACGGCGCGGCAGACCGAGGTTTTCCTCGGCCGCACGGATGGCAACCGGCAGGGTGGCGTTCGACGAGGCGGTCGAAAAGGCCACGACGAACGGTTCGCGAACCCCGCGGGCGAACTTCAGCGGGCTCATGCCTCCAAAGACCATGACCAGCAGCGGATAGACGATGAACATGTGGATCGCCATCGCGCCCACAGCGACGCCGGCGTAGGCGCCCAGCCGGATCAGCAGGTCCCAGCCGAATACGGCGGCCAGGTTGAACATCAGCGCCGCGATGGCGATCGGGGCCAGTTTGATGACGGCGTTGATCAGCTTCATCATCACTTCCAGCAGGCCTTGCAGGGTCTCCTGAAGCTGGTCTGTGGCCTTTGACTTGGCCATTACCATGCCGATGCCGAAGATCAGGGCGAACACCATGACCGGCAGGATCTGGTTGTCCGCGGCGGCCGAGATGACGTTGGACGGGATCATATCGAGGAAGAACTGCCCGGCCTCGATGCTCTGCGGTGCGTTGCCGACGATCGCGGCCGCGCCGTCAGCGCCTTCAGCCAGAAGCTGCTGCGCCAGCGCCGGATCGACGCCCGCGCCCGGCTGGAAGTAGTTGACCATGCCGAGGCCGATCACGACCGCGATGGCCGAGACCATGATGGTGAAGGCCAGGGTCTTGAACCCGACGCGACCCAGAGACTTCAGGTCTCCCATTTCCGCCACGCCGACCGCCAGCGCCGCGAACAGCAGCGGAATGACCAGCATGAACAGCAGGCGCAGGAAGATCTGCCCGACAGCCTGGATCAGTTCCATGACCCAGGGGATGACGACCAGATCGTTCAGGTTGACGTAGAGACCGCCGCCGAGACCGACGGCAAAGCCGAGCAGCATCCACATATAGAGCGGCACGCCGCCACGTTTTGTCGTTTCCATGAGTCCCCCGGGAGTGCCCGTTCCTGTCGTTTACCGGATCGGCAGGCCGTAGATCAGCCCGCCCGGTGTTGCGTTCCACTGTGCATTCAGGCCACGGGCAAGGTCCAGTGCCGAATCCGATCCCAGATTGCGCGCAAAGATCTCGCCATAGCTGCCGACCGCTGAAATCGCCTGATACGCCCAGCGATCAGACAGGCCCAGACGTGTACCGAACTCGCCCTCGACGCCCAGCAGTCGCCGCACACGCGGATCGCGGGCCTCCCTGGCCTGATCGGCAACGGTATCGCGGGTGACACCGTATTCCTCGGCGAGGATCAGGGCATTCAGCGTCCAGCGGACCACCCGGGTCCAATGGGGGTCGTCACGCCGCACGATCGGTCCCAGCGGCTCCTTGGAGATGACGTCGGGCAGAATGGCGTGCTGTTCGGGATTGGCCAGGGTGGTGCGCGCCGCCGCCAGCGCCGAGACATCGGCGGTGAAGGCATCGCAGCGCTCGTCGGCATAGGCGCGCCGGGCCTCTTCTTCCGTAGCCACCACGACCGGCTCATACTCGAGACCGCGCAGCCGGAAATAGTCGGCCAGATTGAGCTGGGAGGTCGATTCGGCCTGAACGCAGATGCGCGCCCCGTTCAGCTCGGTCGCGCTGCCCAGATTGAGGGCGCGCCGCACCAGAAAGCCCTGGCCGTCGTAATAGTTGGTGCCGGCGAAGGAGACATCCTCGGTCACGTCGCGGTCCATGGTCCAGCTGGTGTTGCGCCACACCACATCCACCCGGCCCTCGCGCAGGGCCTCAAACCGCTGGGCGGTGGTCAGGGGCACGAACCGCACCGCATCCGGATCGTTGAAGATGGCCGCGGCCATGGCCCGGCAGAAATCGACGTCGAACCCGCGCCACTGACCCCGGTTGTCCGTATAGGCAAAGCCGACCAGACCCTCGTGCACGCCGCAGTTCAGACGGCCGCGCCGACGCACGGCGGCAAGGGTCGGGCCGATGGTCCCGGGCGCGGTCGCCTCGACCGGCGGCAGACCGGCGAGATCGTCATCGGCGTTGGCGGACTTCCGGTCATCCCCCCCGCCACAGGCAGCCAGCACCAGTGCCGCGGCAAGGGCGGTGCCCGCAGAAAACAAGCGTCTGATCTGTGACGGCGTCGAGTTCGTCATGACCGCCTTATAGACGGCATCCTCCCCTGCTTCGCAACCGCCTCGCCGAGGAAAGGCGGGTATGGCGCGCCCTGCAGGATTCGAACCTGCGACCGTCCGCTTAGAAGGCGGGTGCTCTATCCAGCTGAGCTAAGGGCGCCCGGGTCGCGGTCAGTCCGGTGGACGCTCAGTGCGTCCAGGGCTGTTTGCGATGGGTGGCGAAATTGTCGGCATAGGCCTTGAGGATCAGAGGGGCCTCGTGCGGCTCCTGCAGACGGAAGGCGATCCCGTGACGCTCAGCATAGGCCACAGCCTCGTCCCGGGTGTCGAAGGTCAGGCGCACCTGGCCGTTCATATCGGTCGAGCCGGTCCAGCCCATCAGCGGGTCGATGAAGCGTGCGGACGCCGGCATGAACTCCAGAATCCAGGCGGCGGTCTTGGCCTTGCCCGACTGCATGGCGGTTTTCGCCGGTCTGTAGATACGCGCCAACATGTCTGTCTCGTTCGCCTCAAAGGGGCCCTGGCCCCGCGCTGAACCTCGTTTAGCGAGCGTCGTCCCGGCGGTCCAGCCGCCCGGCCCTTGGTCGGGGCGAGAGGATTCGAACCTCCGACCCTCTGCTCCCAAAGCAGATGCGCTACCAGGCTGCGCTACACCCCGACAACAAGGGACGGCTCTCATGCCACGCCCCTGCCCGACCCGCAACGCGCATCAGCGCCCGCAGGGCGCGTCGGTATCGAAGAAGGGATGGCGGACCCGGTCGCCGGGCTGCGCGCCGATCTCGCCCATACGCCCGGCCCGAACCTCGAGCACGCCGTTGGCCGCCCCGCGCGAGGGATAGGTCGACTGCGTGTTGGGGGTCGTGTGGGCCGCAATCGAAATGATGCAGCCCTGCGGATCCAGATAGACAATGTCGAGCGAGCTTGGGGTATTCAGCATCCAGAAGCCCCGCTCGGCTGCCTCCGGATACTGGAACAGCATGCCCCGGTCATCGGCCAGCGGCGGACGGTACATCATGCCGCGCTGGCGCTCGGGCTCCTCATCGGCAATCTCGACGTCGAAGTCGAAGCTCCCTTTCGCAGTGACCACCGTCAGCGGCTCGACCGGCAGGGACTGCCCGCCGTCCGCGGTCGTCGCATCCTGGGCACAGGCCCCGGTGAACAGCAGGACAGCCAGGGAGGCGGCAACGGGGAAACTGCGGGCCAGCATCATCACATCAACTGCAGGGGGTCTGGGTGTCGAAGAAGGGATGGCGGACCCGGTCGCCCGGTCCGGCGCCGATCTCGCTCATCCGTCCCGCCCGGACCTCGAGCACGCCCTTGGCGGCGCCGTTCGAAGGATAGGTGGTCTCGGCCTGGGGCGTCGTGTGCGCCGCGATCGAGATGATGCAGCCCTGGGGGTCAAGATAGACAATGTCGAGGGAGCTGGGGGTGTTCTGCATCCAGAAAGCGCGCTCGGCCGCGTCCGGGAACTGGAACAACATGCCCTTGTCGTCTTCAAGCGGGGGCCGGAACATCAGGCCGCGCGCGCGCTCGGCCTCATCGTCGGCGATCTCGACGTCAAAGTCGAAGCTGCCCTCGTCGGTGACCACGCTGAGCGTCTCGACCGGCAGGGTCTGGCCGTCAGACGAGCCGTTGTCCTGGCTGCAGGCGCCGGTGAACAGAAAGGCCGCCATGACCGCGGCTGCGGGAAGATAACGCTTCAACACCGGTTCCACCTCTTTCGTCAGGCGGACTGGTCCCCGCCCATTCTGATTTCCGCCACGACCAGCCCCTTGGGGCCCTCGGCGAATCGAACCTCGACCGGGTCACCCGGCAGCAGGTCCTCGATGCCGCAGCGGCGCAGGGTCTCGACGTGGACGAAGATATCCCCCTCGGCCTCGTCGCGCACCACAAAACCATATCCCTTGGTGCGATTGAACCATTTCACCACGGCCGGCTGCAGCGGCAGGCCCGACAGGGGCTCGGCTTCCGCGGCCAGCGGGGCCCGCGCAAAGTCTCTCAGGCCATCATAGCCGCTGCGCGTGACCGACGGGTCGCGCGCCTCCTCGTCTGCAGTCAGGTCCAGCACCTCGAGCACCTGCCAGCCCTTGGGACGGCGCACGCATTCGCAGCGGATCGACGCGCCTTCGGGCGCGCTGTCCCGTCCGGTATCGCGCAGGCTGCTGATGTGCAGCAAGACATCCTTGAGATCGGTCATGTCCGGGTCGTCCGGAACAATGAACCCATATCCCTTACCGGGATCAAACCACTTGACCTTGCCGACGATCTCGATCGTCCCCGGCGTATCAA
>CAXICH010000004.1:0-26623 GCA_964022245.1 uncultured Alphaproteobacteria bacterium | reverse complement strand
GCTGGATCGAAGGCCAGATCGCCGAGATCGAGGACCGCATGTCGCGCGCCCAGGTCATCGATGTGTCCAAGCTCTCGGGCGATCAGGTGAAGTTCGGTGCCACCGTGACCGTCGTCGACGAGGACACCGAAGAAGAGGCCCGCTACCAGATCGTTGGCGAGCACGAGGCCGATGTGAAACAGGGGCGAATCTCGATCACCTCCCCCCTGTCGCGCGCCATGATCTCCAAGGAGGTCGGCGACGTGGTCGAGGTCAATACGCCCGGCGGCGTCAAGGCCTATGAAATCCTCAAGGTCGAGTGGATCTGACACGCGACAGCGCGTCTCCCCTCCGGGTCCGGGTCGTCTCTGACGGTCGGGCCGGTATCCAGAATCAGGCGCTGGGCCTGGCCGAGGCCGTCCAGCGCCTGCGTCCGGCTGACATCGAAATCTGTCGCATCGGCTGGCGCCCCCTGTTCGACAAATGGCCCTCGGTGCTGAAACAGCCGTGGATGCGTGATCCGGCCGGAGATCCTGTGCTGCCGTCGGATGGTGTCCCGTGGCCGGACATCTGGATCGCCACCGGCCGGGCCTCCCTGCCGCTGTCGGTGCGGGCTGCGACCGCCGGAGAGGGGCGCCCCTTCGTCGTCCAGACCCAGGATCCCCGCTGGCGTACCGATCGGTTCGATCTGGTCGTCGCCCCCGAGCATGACGGGCTCAGCGGATCGAATGTGGTCTCGATCCTCGGTTCCCCCCACCGCGTCACCCCCGTCCGGATCGCCGATTCCGTGGCGGCCTTCGCCGAACGGCTCGACCCGCTGCCGCGCCCCCGTCTCGCCGTGCTGATCGGCGGCCGCTCGGCCAGTCACGACCTGCCGCCCGACCATGCCGCGGGGCTGGCCGACCGGATCGCCGGCGCGGTCAGCGCCGTCGGGGGCTCTGTCATGGTGACCCTGTCGCGCCG
Source organism: uncultured Alphaproteobacteria bacterium (assembly GCA_964022245.1). GTDB lineage: Bacteria > Pseudomonadota > Alphaproteobacteria > Caulobacterales > Caulobacteraceae > Brevundimonas. The sequence goes on along the minus strand of CAXICH010000004.1, from coordinate 25,681 downwards.
CACCCCGCCTGCGGCCGAGACGATCCTTCGGTCCCGACTGGCGGACCTGCCCGGCGAGGTCTGGGACGGGCAGGGCGACAATCCCTTCTTCGCCTTCCTCGGCGCCGCCGACCATGTGCTGGTCACCGAGGACAGCGCCAATATGGCGGCCGAGGCCGCCTCGACCGGTCGTCCGGTTCACCTGCTGCCGATGGTGGCGCGCAAGACCGGGTCCAAGTTTGACCGCCTGCGGGAGGCCCTGGTCACGCGGGGGCTGGCCCGTCCGTTCGACGGCACGCTGGATTTTCCCGCCACGCCGCGGGTTCCGCTGGCCGAGACCGACCGGGCCGCGCGGCTGCTTCTGGCGCGCTACGACGCCTTCCGGGCGTGACCTAGAACGACAGGCGCGCGGTGTTGATGTCGCCGCGCCGACAGGCCGGCGCCCCCTCGGTCGTGGTCGACACGCCTGCCGCGACGAGTTCCGCGACAAAGGTCTCGCCCGAATCCAGACGCGCCGGCGCCGTCTCGCCCTCTGCGGGCGGCGAGTCGGGCTCGGGCGGCTGCTCCGGCCGGCACATGCGGATGGCCGGAGTGGCGCGCCAGCGCGACAGGGCCCAGACCGCCCGGGCGCGCGCGACCGGATCGCCCAGATCCACCGTATCGAACAGCTGAACCGGCGGTGTGACCAGCACGGACAGGCCTTCGAAGCGCCGGGTCAGCGCCGTCTCAAGGGCATAGGCGCTCTGCAGGTTGAGCCCCGCCTCGGGACGCAGCAGCACCACGGCCTGCGAGCCCTCGGCGTTCAGCATGATGGCGTCGGTGGCGAAGGGGACCGCATCGATCAGACGACCGCGCAGGGAGGCAACCGGATCCGGGGCCGAGACCGGACTGGCCTGCACCGCTCGCGACGCCGCCTGCGGGTCTGCGACCACGATCTGGTCGAGACTGGCCGCCACCGGCACATGCAGGGCGGCCGTCAGGCGTTGCTGCAACCGACTTTCGGCGTCGGCCACCAGCGCGCGGGTGCTGACCAGGGCCGACACGGTGACCTCGCCGGACTGGCTACGCACATCCAGCAGGGTGATGCGGGACTCGGCGCCGGCGAAGATGGCATCCACCGCCAGCCGCGTCTCGGCCGTGGCCCGGCTCTCCAGACCGATGGCCCGCAGCGACAGGGCCAGCGGTGCCGAGAGAACGGCAAATACCAGCACCACAGCCAGCCCGCGCCATTTAACCGGCCGCTCCATCAGCCGGGGCCTGAAGCCATAGAAGCCTGCGGTCAGGGTTGCCGCGAGGGCAATGGCCACCAGGTTGGTCATGAACAGGAAGAAGGCGCCGCCGGCGATTCCCATATCCCCGGTGCCGAGGCCAAAGCCGACAGTGGCGACCGGCGGCATCAGGGCGGTGGCGATGGCCACGCCGATGATCGTCTCACCGCGTTGCTTGATCACGGCATAGGCGCCGGCGATGCCGGAGAAGACCGCGATCAGCAGATCAAAGAAATTGGGTCGGGTCCGCGCCAGAATCTCGGCCGTCGGCTCTTTCAGCGGCGACAGGACCGTCAGGACCACGGCGACGATCAGCGCGAGACCGAAGCCCAGCGCCAGGGCCCGCAGGGCCCGGTTCAGCTCGCTGAAGTCCAGCAGGGCCAAGGAAAAGCCCAGCGCCACGATCGGGCCCATCATGGGCGACATCAACATCGCCCCGATGACCACGGCCGGCGACGACAGCATCAGTCCCAGGATGGCGATGGCCGCCGAAATCCCGGTCATGATCAGATAGCGTCCGCTCAGGCCGCCGTTCTCATAGACATTTTCGGCGACGGCCTCGTGATCGACATTGCGCCGTGCGATCGCCAGGAACCGGCGGATGAAGGTGCGCGTCTCGCGGGCGCTGTGTCCAAGGTCGCTCATGGCGCCTTGTTGATCGGTCCGGGGTTGGCGTCAATCACGATGGCCGTCTCCGCCCGGGGTCTTGTCGTCGTCCTTTTTCTTCTTGCCCATGGCCATGCCGCTGACGCCCAGCCCGGCGCCGATGGCCACGCCCAGCGCAATCCCCAGGCCGACATTGTCGAGGGCGGCGCCCAGCGCGACACCGATGGCGATCCCGACCCCCATGCCCAGCGGCAGGAAGGCGCCGTTCCTGTTGTCACTCATCCCCAGCTCCTTCTTTGCGTCGGGGCACACTAGCCATCGCATGATCGGGAATCAGCCCCTAAATAGGGGGCATGAGCACTCCGTCCTCGACCCAGCCCCGCACCGTCCGCGTCGCCATCATCGGTTCCGGCCCTGCCGGCTGGACCGCCGCCATCTACGCCGCCCGCGCCTCGCTTGAGCCTGTGGTGATCGCCGGCATCCAGCCGGGCGGTCAGTTGACCATTACCACCGATGTCGAAAACTATCCGGGCTTTGCCGAGGTCATCCAGGGCCCCTGGCTGATGGAGCAGATGCAGGCCCAGGCCGAGCACGTCGGCACCGAGGTCATTCAGGACATTGTGACGAAGGCCGACCTGTCGCAGCGACCGTTCCGGCTGACGCTCGACTCCGGCACCGAACTGCTGGCCGAGACGGTGATCATCTCGACCGGCGCCCAGGCCAAATGGCTCGGCCTCGAGAGCGAGGCCAAGTATCAGGGCTTCGGCGTCTCGGCCTGCGCCACCTGCGACGGCTTCTTCTACCGCGGCAAACAGGTCGTCGTGGTCGGCGGCGGCAATACGGCTGTCGAGGAAGCGCTGTTCCTGACCAATTTCGCCTCGAAGGTCACCGTGGTGCACCGCCGGGACGAGTTCCGCGCCGAGAAGATCCTGCAGGAGCGGCTGTTCGCCCACCCGAAGATCGAGGTGGTCTGGAACCACGTGGTCGACGAGATCCTCGGCCAGACCGACGGCATCGCCTCGAATGTCACGGGCGTCCGAATCCGCGAGACCGAAGGCACGGCCACCCGTGAGCTGCCCGCCGACGGGGTCTTCATCGCCATCGGCCACGCGCCGTCGTCCGAACTGTTCAACGGGCAGTTGGAAACCAAGGCGGGCGGCTATCTGGTGGTCAAGGCCGGCACCACAGCCACCTCGATCGAAGGGGTCTATGCGGCCGGGGATGTGACCGACGACGTCTATCGTCAGGCGGTCACGGCCGCAGGAATGGGCTGTATGGCCGCGCTCGAAGCTGCCCGTTATCTGGCAGAGGTCGATCACGCCCGGACGGGTAATCCGATCCCTCATGCTGAAGCCGAAAAGATCGGCGCCTGGTAGGCCGGATCAGGCGGACCGTTCGGCCTCGTCATCATTCGAGGCCTGGGGGCGCGGGTCGTCGCTGAGGGTCCGCGCCTCGTGCAGGACCTCGCTCTGGCGCGCCAGGGCGGTCTGCAGCGGCCCGATAACGTCGTCCAGCCTGCCGCCGGAGTCATCCCGCATCAGGCGGCGCAGATCGTCGATTTCGGCGGTGACCAGCACCGGGCTCAACATGTCCCACTGGGGAAAGGCCCGCTCGGTAACGGTGCGCCGCTCCAGCACACGCAGGTCGGTGTGGCGCTCGTCCCGAGAAAGGCGGTTGATCAGGTCATCCAGCTTGTCGCGCTCGCCCTCGATCACCTGAACGAAGCGACCGTCGATGGCGGTCAGGCAACCGGTAATGCCGTCCCGGGCATTGTTGGGCCGGGCCTCGGCGAGGATATCGGACATGCCAATCGCGCTGTTGACGCTCCGGACACTGCGGCTGACATAAACGAGCTGCTCCACGGTTGAGCCTTTCACGTCCGACATGGTCAGGCCTGGGGACCGTCTTGGAACAGTTGCAGCTGGGGCGGCGCCATATTGCGGACGGCGCCACTGCGCAGGTCGAGGGCATAGGCGACCGCGTCCTGCACGATCCGCTCGTCGGTTGGCTTGGACAGGACGCCGATGGCGCCCGCCACGCCATTGCGAACCATGCCGGGGTTGGCTGTCATGAAGAGCACCGCCACACGGTGATCGACCGCGAGTTCCCGGCCGATGGTGACGCCCGTCGGGCCGTCCGACAGGTGAATATCGACGAGGGCCAGATCGACCTCGGTCTCCTTGGCCAGCTTCAGCGCCGCCGCCGCATCTGCAGCCGTGCCCACCACCTCATGGCCCAGATCTTCCAGCACGAAGCGCAGCTCCATGGCCACGAGGGCTTCGTCTTCAACAATAAGGATACGGGCGGGCATGGGCGTAACGGGTTGGGTTCCAGTGGGGGTGATCGGGTCGTTGTCTAAAAGAACGTGCAATCTGCGTGCCGGTTGCGACCTTACGCGGTTGTAAGGTCGCGGGCCGCTTTCCGGCGGGACAGGGCGGTTCCGGGTAGTTCGATCAGCACCTCAAGTCCGTCCGGGTTCCAGTTGCGGGACAATTTGCCGGCCAGCTGACCCTCGACCGAGAGGGTCGCCAGCGACGAGCCGAAGCCGGCCGTCCGGGGCACCCCCTTGACCTCGGGCCCGCCCTGCTCACGCCATGCCAGATGGAAGTCGCCGCTCGCGGTCTGCTGGGTGGTGACCTCGACATGGCCGCCGGGCACCGACAGGGCGCCATATTTGGACGCATTGGTCGCCAGTTCGTGGAACAGCAGCGCCACCGAGGTCGCCGCCTGATCGTCGAAGGCGGCGTCGTCGCCGCTGATGCGCACGCGCGGTTTGCCCGCGTCGTCGGTGTAGGGGGTGAACAGCGCTGCCAGAAAGCCGTGCAGGGTCATGTCGCCCATCAGCGGCTGAGACACATCGCTGTGCGGGCGGACGAATTCATGGGCGCGAGCCAAGGCATTGATGCGGGTCCGCAGCGCCTGGGCGAAGGGCTTGGCCTCGGGGTACTGCCGGGCGGACAGGGCCACCAGGGCCGAGACGACGGCAAAGATGTTCTTGATCCGGTGGCTCAGTTCCTGACTCAGCAGTTCCTTGGCCTGATCCATCTTCTTGAGATCGTCGATGTCGGTGCAGGTGCCGAACCAGCGCACGATCCGGCCGGACTCGTCGCGAACCGCCGTGGCGCGGCCCAGGGTCCAGCAATAGACGCCGTCATGCCGTTTCAGCCGGTATTCAATCTCATAGGGGTCGCCCGTCTTCAGCGAGTGCCGCCACAGGTTCCAGGCGCGCTGCTGGTCGTCCGGGTGGAAGACGTCGTTCCAGCCCTCGCCATCGGTCGAGCCCGGAGCCATGCCGGTGAACTCGTACCAGCGCGCATTATAGTAGTCGTGGAAGCCGTCCGGGGCGGTCGCCCAGACCATCTGCGGCAGGGAGTCGGTAATCGCGCGGAACTCGGCTTCCGAGCGCTGCTGATGTTTCAGGGCCCGTCGCAGGTTCAGCTGGGTCATGACCTGGGCGGCCAGCACCTCAAGCGCCTTCATCTGGATATCGGTGGGCCCTTCCGGGCGCGCCTCGGTATCCAGCACGCACAGGGTGCCCAGCGGCAAGCCTTCGGCCGACTTCAGCAGTTGCCCGGCGTAGAAGCGCAGACCCGGCGCCTCGGTGACCAGCGGATTGCACTCGAACCGCGCATCCCGGGTCGCATCCGGCACGACCATGCGGTCGGCCTGCAGGATGGCATGGGCGCAGAAACTGGTCTCGAGCGGCGTCTCTCGCACGCCCAGCCCCTTCTCGGCCTTGAACCACTGCCGGCCCTCGTCGATCAGGTTGACGACGGCGATCGGCGCATCGAACAGGGTCGCGACCAGATCGACGATGTCGTCGAAGGCGCGTTCCGGCTCGGTGTCCAGAATCTCGTAGTCATGCAGCGCGGCCAGCCGCTCGGCTTCGGTCCAGGACGGGCTGTCGGGCGATGTGTCGGGCATCCAGATCTCGGAAGCGGCGCCGCGCGCCGGAACCGTATGAATGCCGTTGCGGCGCTCGGGTTTCAATAGGACAGTGATCGCAGTGTCTGAAGGCTAGCGGCCGGGCCGGCCGACTTCCTCGACATCCATGGTCACGACGCCCGGTACAGGGGAGGGGGCCGGCCGTGCGGCAGGCGCTTCCGCCGCCTCGAAGTCCGCCAGATTGCGGTTGATCTCGGCGATTTCCTCGGCCGTCGGCTGGCGACGTCCGCCGAGGCTGACGGCTCCGACCACGCGCGTCTGACCGTTGATCTCGACGGTGCGGGGGGGTGCGCCCACAACCGTGCCATCGGCGGCTGTTTCGGCGCCTTCGTCTCCCTTGCCCGCCAACAGCAGTCGCGGCTGCGAAAAGCGCGCCTCGTCGATGACCGGTTCGCGTCCGGCATAGGTCTGGGAGAAGGCCGCAGATTCCCCCGGAAAGCCCTTCCAGCGGTAAAAGATATGCGCGCCGATCTGGTCAATCTTGCCGAGGCTGGGCGCCCACCAGGGGTGCACATAGTCGGCGTGATAGTGGGTGGCGGTGCCCACGCGCTCGGCGACATAGCCATTGAGGGCGCGGCGGGCGACGTCCTCGGCCCGCGTCCATGCCCATGCAACCGGGGCCTGGGCCAGCGCGCCGTCACAGGTGAAGCTGAACTGGCAGCCCGTGATCCGCTCGGCCCCCTCGAACACCACGCCGCAGACGCTGTTGGGGAAGTTGGGATCGCGCACCCGGTTCAGCACCACCTGCGCCACAGCCTCCTGACCGGGACGTGGCTCGAGCGCCGCTTCATAATAGACGGCCTGTGTCAGACAGCGCAGCGCGCGGTTGCGGTCTGCCATCGCGATCCGACCCAGCGCAAAGGGCCGCGCGGGCCGCAGCAGGTCGCGGGTGACGGGCCGGGCCGCATTCAGCCGATGGGCCTCCAGCCCGGTCTCGCCGGCTTCGAGGGTCGGTTTGCCGCCGAGCGACAGGGTTTCCCACCCGGGGGTCATGCCGAAATGCCCGACCGGCTGCACACCGGGGTCGTGACGCATGGCCAGTGCCAGCTGGGCGGGGTTCATGCGGGCCGCCATGGCTTCCAGTCCGCCGGGGCCGAGATCGCCCCGGGTCGCATCCATCACCGCCTGGACCCGAAGATCCATTTCCGGGCGGGCGGTCGAACTCGCCGTCATGGCCACACCCGACAGCGCCAGCAAGGCGACAAGGCTCAGACCCGTGCCCCGTCCATCAGGGAAGCGGGCTTTCAGCCAGTCGAGAAGGGGCGCGATCAATCGCATGGGGGGGGGTATAGGGCCTTCGTCGGTTCGGAGCACGATGTTAGCGGCTCAACCGGGCGAATTTCGGGCGGCCGGAGGCGACCGACGGGGGTCGCCTCCGGCGTTCCGATCAGCGACCGCCCAGGGTCGAACGCAGCATCCAGGCGAACTTTTCGTGCGCCGCCAGGCGCTGGGTCATCAGGTCAGCGGTCGCCTCGTCACCCGCGTCGTCGGCCAGCGACAGGGTATCGCGGGTCGTGGCGATCAGGGTCTCGTGGTCGCGCATCAGCTCCTTGAGCATGGCCTCGGCCTCCTGTTCCGGATCGCCGTCCTTGATCGCGGTCAGATTACCGAAGGTCGCATAGCCCTGGGGCGCCAGGATGCCGAGGGCACGAATCCGTTCGGCGATGTCGTCCAGCGCGCCCCAGATTTCCGTGTACTGCTGCTCCAGGAGATTGTGCAGCGTGAAGAACTCGGGGCCCCGGACATTCCAGTGATAGCCATGGGTCTTCAGGTAAACGGCAAAGCTGTCGGCCAGCACCTTCGTCAGGGCTTGGGACACCTCGCTGCGGTCGGCTTTTTTCAATCCGGTCTGTATGGTGGCGGTGGTCATATAATCTCCTGGGAAGGCGGGTCGGGTCAGACCCAGAGATGGGGAGGGTTGCGGTCGGAACAAGCCGACGGCCCGGCGCCCCGGCTCCATGGGGAACGCAACAGTCACGCTTGCGTTCATCGCGCTGTAAGCGTGTTGTGACGCGGTGGGGACGGATCCGATGAATCAGGGCGACGATCGGGGCGGTGAGTCCGCCGACCGCGCGTGGTTCAGTGCGGACCTTCTGCTGGCCCGGCTGGCCCGAACGCCGCCCCCCACCCTCCTGCAGGCCGTCCTGATCGGTGTCGTCGCAGCGGCGATCGCCCTGGCGGTGCGCTGGGCACTTTCGACCTTCTATGCCGAAGTGACAGGCTTCATGATCCTCCTGCCCGCCGTGGTCCTGGGGGCGCTGGCGGCCGGGCGGGTGGCCGGAGTCGTCGCGATCGTCCTGTGTCTGCTGGGCGGCTGGTATCTGGCCGGTCCAGACGCCACCGGTGTCGGCATTACCAGCAATCTCGGACGGGTCGCGACTTTCAATTTCATCGTCGTCGGTCTGTTCGTCACCTGGGTGGCCTCGGCCCTGCGGCGGGCCATGCGTCGCCTGGACACCACCGTCGCTGACCTGCAGGCGGCGGCGGCCCGCGTCGACGAATATGAGGCCCGTTTCCGGGACATCGCCGATGTCGCGCCCGTCATGCTGTGGACGGCCGACATCGAGGGCCGGGTCTATCTCAATGCCGAGTTTCGCCGCTTCTGGGGCAACCGGCCGGCCGATCTTGCGGACCTGGCACCGTGGATGGAGGCCATCCATCCCGAGGATCGCGAGCGCGTCTGGTCGGCCTGTCTGAATGCCCTCCAGACCCGCACCCCGCTGGAGATCGAGGCCCGCTATCTGCGCGAGGATGGGGAATGGCGGATCCTGGCCACGCGGGCCCGGCCGCGTTTCGATGCCGAGGGCGCCTTCCTCGGCGTGGTCGGCGCCAATATCGACCTGTCCGAGGTCCGTCAGGTCGAATCCGCCCTGCGCGAGAGCGAGCAGCGCTTCCGGGCCATGGCCGATGACGCGCCCGTCCTGATCTGGGTCACCGGCCAGGATCGCACCCGCGAATTCGTCAATCAGGCCTACGTTCAGTTCATGGGCGTCGAGGATGCCGCGACGCTCAACACCGACTGGCGGGAATTCATCCACCCCGATGATCGCGACCGGATCATTGCCGAGTCCGTGGCGGGTGAAGCCACAGGTCAGCCTTTCAGCCTCGAGGGCCGCTACCGTCGCCAGGACGGCGTCTGGCGCTGGCTGAAGTCATTTTCGCGTCCCCGTCTGGACGTTCAGGGTCAGGTTCAGGGCTTTGTCGGCGTGGCCTTTGACGTCAGCGATGCCAAACAGGCTGAGGTCGACCTGAAGCGTATCAACGAATTGCTCGAGGACCGGGTCGGCAAGGCCCTCCTCGACAAGGCCCAGGCCGAGGCCGACCTCATGCACGCCCAGCGCATGGAAGCGGTCGGCCGCCTGACCGGCGGCGTGGCCCACGACTTCAACAATCTGCTGACGGTGGTCATCGGCGGCCTCGATATGCTGCTCAACAACAAGGTCGACGAGGCCAAGCGCCTGAAGCTCACCGAGGCGGCGCTCAGCGCCGCGCGTCGGGGCGAGCGTCTGACCCATCAACTGCTGGCCTTCTCGCGGCGACAGGCGCTCCGGCCCGAGTCCGTGGACGTCAACGCCCTGATCCGCGAGGGCGAGCCCCTGATCCGCGGCGCGCTGGGCGGCGGCATGACCTATCGTACACGACTGCGGCGGGGCGGCGCCCCGGTGCGGGTCGATACCGCACAGTTCGAGGCGGCCCTGCTCAACCTTCTGGTCAATGCCCGGGACGCCATGGCGGGCAAGGGGCTGGTCCAGGTCGAGACCGGTCGCCTCAAGGTCAAGGCGGGTCAGATCAGTGATCTGGACGCAGGGGACTATGTCCGTATCACCGTCAGCGACGACGGACCGGGCATTCCCGATGAGGTGCGTGAGCGCATCTTCGAGCCGTTCTTCACGACCAAGGCCGTGGGCAAGGGCACGGGCCTCGGCCTGTCCCAGGTCTACGGCTTCCTCAAGCAAAGCGGCGGGGCCATCCACGTTGTGACCGGCCCGGATCAGGGCACGCGCATGGAAATGTATCTGCCTGTCGCCGTGGACCCGGATACGGCGCTGGTCGCGCCGTCGCGCAAGGCATCGCCCGTCCGGGGCGGCGAGCGTTCCGTTCTGCTGGTCGAGGATGACGCCGAGGTCCAGGCCATCGCCCTGGCACTGCTCGAGGCCATGGGGATGTCCGTCACCACCGCCCCGGATCCGGCCAGGGCCCTGAAGCACCTCAAGGCCGGGTCGTTCGATATTCTTCTGACGGATATCGTCATGCCGGGCGAGATGTCCGGACTTGACCTCGCTCGCCGGGCCAGCAGCCTCTACCCGGACATGCGGGTCGTGCTGGCAACCGGCTATGCGGGTGACGACGTGGATGCGGCCCTGCGCGACGCGCCGTGGACGCTGGTGCGCAAGCCCTTCGCCCTCGAGGCGCTCAGGACGGTGCTGGAGGCCTGACCTCCAGCCGTCGCCCTCCTAGCGGCGGGTTTTCTTCTCGGCCCGACGGGCCCGCTGCTCGGCCTTGATGGCGGCCTTGCGTTCGCGGCGCTCGTTGCGGCGCTGTTCCTCGATCTGCTCGGCGGTCTGGGCCTTGGCCTGCTCGGCAGCAGCCTTTTTGGCTTCGGCTTCCTGGCGGGCCTTCTCCTTGGCGGCCAGCTTCTCCGCTTCCTTTTCCTGCTTCAGCCGCTCCTTCTCGAGACGGGCGGCCTCCTTCTCGGCGGCCAGTATCTCGGCGCGCCGATCAAAATCGGGGTCCGGGATGGAGGGTTTGGGCTTGAAACGGGCCAGAAGGGCTTTCTTGGCTTCGGCCTGCGTGGCCAGGCGATCGGCAAAGCCGGTCTGCTTCAGATCTCTCATCAAGTCTCGGTCTGCTAGGGTGGGTCGGTCAAATGATCCGCGGCGCCCCGACACTCCCGGCCGGGCCCGGTCGGCGAGAGGCATACGCCGACCGGGGGGCTTTACGGGTCAAGTCCGCCCGGATCAAGTCACGGCACGGCGGCGGGGGCTTTCCCGCGCCGTCTGTGGCGGGAAGGTCAGTCGTCCTTGGTGGCCTGGCCGACGGCAGTGCCCGCCGCACCGCCCACGGCAGCGCCGACCGGCCCGCCGACCACAGCCCCGGCCACGGCGCCGGTGGCCGCCTTCTGTTCAATGGTGCTGCCGCACGCGGCCATCGCCAGGCCGAAGGTCGAGATCAGGGCGGCGGTCATCACGGTCTTGCGGGTCATGTCATTGCCTTTTCAGTGAGGGCCGGTCCGGGCCGATCCCGGTCAGGCTTTGCGTTGACGGGAAAACGTGTCCTCGGCTGCGGCGGTTCCCCGGGGTGGTTCAAGCCTTTGAGAAACCGCACAGGAACAGCAAGTTGTCCAAGGTTTCGTCCCGGCTTCACTTGAGCGCACCAAGAATGCGCCCATCTGATCTTGGAGCTCAGCTTGAGCCCCCAGACTCAGATATCGCGCCATGATCTGTCTCTCACAACACAGACTGTGCACGGATCATCTATCCCATTCGCGATGGGTGGGGCAAAAATGCTTCACCCCCTCTGATTCTTGCGAATCAACCCTATTTGGGTCACATTGCCTATGTTAAAGGCGCGTCCCCGACGATCGGCGGACTGCCGGTGCGTCGGCCTCGTCGTGTGCGTGGTTTCGCGAAAACCCCGCTCATCGACAGACTAAATAAGGGGCGGCATTGCGCCCTGCGGACTGGATAAAGCCTTTGTCATCGCCCCTGTCGCCTCGAACGCCCGACACCTCGGCTGCCCGTACACGACTGACGCCCGGTGTCGCCGCGGCGCTCGTGGGGGGGCTGTTTGGTCTGGCGATCGGCGTGGCCTATCTGGGCGGCACTGTGGCCAAGGCGACGACCCTTCGCGCCCAGGCGGTCCGGCTGGATGGCGCGGCCTCGGCCGGCTTCACCGAAGAAGCCCTGGCCGCGGCGGCCGGCGGCCTCAACGCCAGTGCCCTGGCCATCGCCCGCCGCCACGATCCCTATACGGTTGCCGGCCCCAGCCGCCGCGACCGCCAGTCCGAGCTTCTGACGGCGCGTCTGGAACAGCTGCGTCCGACCGGACCGAATATGACGCCCGGCCTGCGCCTCGCCTCGACCGGTCCGTCTCACCCCGCAGCCCAGCCGTTCCGCCTGGGCAATGCGCTGGATGCCAGTCGCGATCTCGAATGTCTGACCCAGGCTGTCTATTATGAAGCCCGCGGCGAAGGCCGTGACGGACAGCGCGCCGTGGCGCAGGTGGTCATCAACCGCGCCCGCCACCCGGCCTTTCCGAAAACCGTTTGTGCCGTGGTCTTCCAGGGCGCCGGGCGCCGCACCGGCTGCCAGTTCAGCTTCACCTGCGATGGTTCCATGCGTCGCGGCGTCAACCAGACGGCCTGGAACCGGGCCCGGCAGGTCGCCACGGAGGCCCTGTCCGGTACGGTCTATGCCCCGGTCGGCAATGCCACCCACTTCCACACCACGGGCGTCAGCCCGCGCTGGCGGACCTCCCTGATCCGCGTCAGCCAGGTGGGCGATCACGTCTTCTACCGTTTCGGCGGGCGGTCGGGCTCCAGTCGCGCCTTCGCCTATGATCCCGCGCCCTCGACCGAGGGGGATCAACCGCGTCTGGTGCAGGCAGGTCTCGATCCGGTCGAGCCCGTCCGCCAGGTCGGGCAGGCGGTCGCCTACAGTCTGCTGCTGGCCGAGGAAGGCCGCACCGAGGACGACGTCCGCGCCGAGGCGGCGCCTGCGCCCGCCCCGGCCGCGACCCAGCCGCAGCCGCCCCGGGCCCAGCGGCCTGCGGCCACGCCTGTTGTGCCTGCCGAAACGCCGGCGCGTCGCCCGACGACTCCGGTCCCGGCCTCCCCTGTCACCTCGGACAGCTGAGGCCGCCTCAGGCCGCGTCCAGACCGATGTCCAGATTGGGCGCCGAATGGGTCAGGGCGCCGACCGAGATGACGTCGACCCCGGTCTCCGCAATCGCCCGGACCGTCTCGAGCGTCACCCCGCCCGAGGCTTCCAGCGTCACGCGACGCGCCGCGCGCGCGACGGCCTCGCGCAGGTCTTCGAGGCTGAAATTGTCCAGCATGACCACGTCCGGCCCTTCGGCGAGAGCCGCGTCGAGCTGATCCAGACCGTCGACCTCGACCTCGACCTTCATCAGATGCCCGGCATGGGCGTTTGCCCGCCGCACGGCCTCGGCCACCCCGCCACAGACGGCGACGTGGTTGTCCTTGATCAGGATGGCGTCATCCAGTCCGAAACGGTGGTTGACCCCGCCGCCACAGGCGACGGCGTGCTTTTCCAGCGCGCGCAGGCCCGGAGTGGTCTTGCGGGTGTCGGCGATCCGGGCACCCGTCCCCTCGACGGCCTGCACATAGGCCCGGGTCAGGGTGGCAATCCCGCACAGCCGTCCCAGCAGGTTCAGCGCCGTCCGCTCGGCCGCGAGTACGGCCCGTGCCCGGCCCTCGACCACGATCAGGGCCTCGCCGGCCGCAAAGGCCTGTCCCTCTGCGACCGTCACCTCAACCGTGGCGCCGGCGTCCAGCGCGTGCAGGGCGAGGCGCACACAGGCCCCGCCCGCCATGACGCCAGCCTTGCGGGCGGCGAACACAGCCCGCATCCGCGCGTCCTCCGGGATGCAGGCGGCCGCCGTCACATCGCCCGCCCGGCCCAGATCTTCTGCCAGCGCGGCGCGAATGACCGGCGCGATCAACACGTCGGGCAGGGCAGGGGCCATGGGGGTCACCTCTCTCATTCAGCGGCCAGAAGCGGCTGTGGCGCGTCGGTGGTGTCGCGCACCAGCCGGCTGTGCCGGGCCTCGTCCTGCGCCCGGGGGTAGTCGGCCCGGAAGTGGCCGCCCCGGCTCTCCTCGCGGGCCAGCGCCGCCCGGACCACCAGGGTTGCGGCGATCATGGGCAGGGCTTCGGGATGTCGCGCCTCGATCTGCGCCAGCGCGGTCAGGGCGGTCGCCAGTCCCTCCGCGTCACGCACTACGCCGACATGACGGTCCATCACGTGGCGCAGCCGGGTCAGGTCGCTCTCGGGCAGCTCTGTTCCCGTGATCTCCGTCAGCGGCGAGGGGCCGGGCAGGGTCTCTGTCCGCGCCATTCGTCCGGCCCGTCGACCAAAGGCCGCCGCTTCCAGCAGCGAGTTGGACGCCAGCCGGTTCGCACCATGCACACCCGTCGCCCCGCACTCGCCAACGGCATAGAGGCCCTCGAGCGTCGTGCGACCGTCGGCATCGGCGGCAATCCCGCCCATGTGATAGTGGGCGGCGGCCACGACGGGAATAGGCTGGCTGCGCGGATCCAGCCCCATCCGCATACAGGCCGCATAGACGGCCGGAAATGCCGTGGGAAAGGCCGCGCCGATGGCCTGCGTTGCGTCCAGAAAGGCGCCGCGCCCGTCCAGCTCGGCGGCATGGACAGCCCGAGCCACCTGATCGCGTGGCGCCAGATCGGCACTGTCTTCCTCGCCCAGCAGGTAGCGGCCTTCGCGGTCGACCAGCCGTGCCCCTTCGCCCCGCAGGGCCTCGGTCGCCAGCGGCAGGGGCGACACCAGTTCGCTGTCGGGCCCCGCCGTTGTCAGGCGGATGGCGGTCGGGTGGAATTGCACGAACTCCGGGTCCAGGATTTCAGCGCCGGCCTGCCAGGCCAGGGCCATGCCTGCCCCCTGCAGGGCTGCCGGGGTCGTGGTCCGCCCGTACAGGCCGCCGATCCCGCCGGTCGCCAGAATCACGGCGGGCGCGATCACCCGCACCCGGCGTTGGCTGCGCGTCAGGATCGCCCCGCGCACCCGACCGTCAGCGTCGCGCACCAGCCCGGTCAGCCGGGCATCTTCCCACAGGACGACATGGGGACTGGCCCGGACCGCCGTGACCAGCGCCGACAGGATCGCCCGCCCCGCGCCATCGCCCCCCACCCGTGCAACACGGGCGCGCGAGTGGGCCGCTTCCCGGCTGAGGTGATACTGGCCGCCGGCGTCCCGGTCGAAGGGGGCCCCCAGCCGGTCCAGCCATTCAATCGTCTCGCGGGCGGCGTCGGTCAGCGCTTGGGCCCGTTCGGGCTCGACGAGGCCGGCGCCGGCCTTGACCGTATCGCCGGCGTGCAGGCTCGAGGTATCATCGTCCGCCAGCGCCGCGGCCATGCCACCCTGGGCCCAGGCCGAGGCGCAGGCTTCCAGCAAGGTTGCAGGCGTGGCGACCAGAACCGGGGCGGGGGCGGCCTCGAGCGCGGCGGACAGTCCGGCCAGCCCGCCGCCGATGATCAAGGGCCCGTCGTGGCGAAGGGTCTTCATCGGCCGATCGACAGGAAGCGCCCGACCACGTCCAGCGCGCCGTCCACATCCCCCCCGGTCGGGATCAGGAAGGCGGCGCCCGTGACGGCCAGACAGGCGGTGGCTGTGGCCCCGAACAGGCCGACGCTGTAGCCGGCTTCGCGCCAGTTCAGCTGCCGGCCCTCGGGCCGCCACTGGCCGCGCTTCAGGTGGCCGATCAGGGCGATGGCCAGAAAGGCGGCAAAGATGAAGCTGCCGTTCGACACCCCCCACCAGACCACCAGTGCGCCGATGGCGATCATCACGGCATATTCGACCATGGGGTGGATGCGGGCCAGCACCGGGCCCAACGCCTTGGAGCCGTCCAGCGGCGGGGCCGGCGCCAGATTGACCAGATTGATCAGGCCGATGGCGAAGACTCCGTTCAGCCACATCGTCTGGCCGGTGCCAAAATAGAGGGCGAAGAAGGGCAGGGCGGCCAGCAGCCCGAACGCGGGCCCCGCCAGCGACACCAGCACGCCGTCCCATTCGCTTTTCGGCATGCGCTGGCCGCGCGCCAGTCCGCCGAGGAAGGGGATGATATAGACCCTAGCCGGGCCCATCCCCAGCCGGTTCATGGCCAGCACATGGCCGTACTCGTGCACGAACAGGCCGATGATGGCGGCGACTGCAATCACCCAGCTGCCGCTGATCCACCAGATAAAGCCGCCCAGCAACAGGGTCGACAGCACCGACCAGACCAGCGGCTGACCCTTGTCTTCGGGGGCAGTGGCGACGCGCGCCTCAGGTGACTGTGCGGGGGTCGTCGGCACCGACCCCCAGGGGCCCGCAGGGGGGGCGGGGCGGGACGGGTGGTTCGGGGGCAGGGTGTCGCTCATTTACGCAATGTGGGCTGTGTCACGCCCAGCCACAATGCGAGCAGGGTCATCAGCTTGAGGGTGCCCGGCTCGATCTTCGCCACCACCCGGGTCGGGGCCACATAGTACATCAGATCAGCTCCACATCGACGTGGTGGCGCGCCTTGATCATGTCATAGCGCGCAGGCTTGTCGGGCGTCGGCAGGTCCACCATCCTCTGCACGGCCAGACGGGCCGGTTCGATCAACGCCTCGGGCACCGTCACCTCGAACTGCATGTTCACCAGACAGTCGCGGATATTCTCCAGCGTGATCCGCTTCATGTGCGGGCACAGGTTGCAGGGCCCGATGAAGCGCGTGTCCGGCGAGTCCGCCGCCACGTTCGAGGCCATCGAGCATTCGGTGATCATCACCACCTGCTTCGGCTTTCGCTGGGTGACATAGTCGCTCATGGCCGCCGTCGATCCGGCAAAGTCGGCGGCCGCCAGTACCTCTTCCGGGCATTCCGGGTGGGCCAGTATTTCCGCGCCCGGGTAGGCCGCGCGTATCTCGGCGATGTCGTCGACGGTGAAGCGCTCATGCACTTCGCAGCGTCCCTTCCACGCGATGATTCCCACGTTCGTCTGGGCCGCGACATTCCGCGCCAGGAACTCGTCGGGGATCAGGATGACGCGGTCGACGCCCCATTCCCTGGCCGCCCATTCCACCACCTGCACGGCATTGGCCGAGGTGCAGCAGATGTCGGTCTCGGCCTTCACATCGGCGGTGGTGTTCACATAGGTGACGACCGGCAGGCCCGGATAGCGCGCCTTGATCAGCCGCACATCCGCCCCGGTGATTGAGGCCGCCAGCGAGCATCCGGCGCGCAGGTCCGGGATCAGCACCGTCTTGTCGGGGCTCAGGATCTTGGAGGTCTCGGCCATGAAATGCACACCGGCCTGGACGATCACCCGGGCGTCGGACTTCGCGGCCTCCTTGGCCAGCCCCAGGCTGTCGCCGACATAGTCGCCGACCCCGTGGAAGATGTCGGGCGTCATATAGTTGTGGGCCAGGATGACGGCGTTGCGCTCGGCCTTCAGCCGGTTGATCTCGACGATCAGCTCGGCCTGCGCCGGCCATTCCAGCGGCGTCACATGATCTCGAACCTTGGGCCAGATGGCCGCCGTGGCCGCCTCTGTCGCCGGGCTCAGTCCGAATGCACCGTCTGCCATCTCACTCTCCTTTTGCTCAAACTGAGCAAATATGAGGCCCGAAACAGGACGGCGGGATCGCCCCAGCCGCCCTCCTTATGCTCACTTTTAGCATAAGTCGGCATGAACATAGTCCCTCGGCGCGCGAACGCAAGCGAAACCGTCAGCTTTCGCCGCGCTCCAGCTCCAGCAGCCACTGCTTTCGCTCCAGCCCGCCGGCATAGCCGGTCAGGGTGCCGTCGCGGCCGATCACCCGGTGACAGGGCACGATCACGGCAATGGCATTCGCGCCATTGGCCAGACCCACGGCCCGCACGGCGGTGGGGCGTCCGATGGCCTCGGCCAGCTGGCCATAGGTGCGGGTCTGGCCATGCGGAATGGCACGCAGGGCCTGCCACACCGACCTCTGGAATTCCGTGCCGCCCGTCTCGATCGGCAGCCGGTCCAGCGCCGTGGCCTCTCCCGCGAAATAGGCCGCCAGCGCCGCCCGTACCGGGCCGGTCTGTCCGCCCTCCGACAGGTCGCTGACCCCGTGCCGCAGTCGCATCAACCGACGCATGCGCGGCTCATAGTCGGCAAAGTCCAGCGCATGGACGACGCCCTTCGCATCCGTCACGACCAGCAGGGGGCCGAGCGGCGACTCCACCCGGTCCAGCCACAGCTCAGGCGCGTTTCGCATTAGGTTTCTCCTCGTCCATCTTCAGATAAAGGGCCGCATAGGCCCGCCAGGGGCGCCAGCCTTCGGCCAGCGCCTCGGTCTCCGGATCGGGCCAGCGGTCGGCGGGCGCCACGGCTCCGTCGTCCAGCACCCACGGTCCGGGCAGGCGCAGGCCGGGTCGCGCTGCCAGCTTCGGTTCCAGCACCGGATCTCCGCCCAGATCGCGCATCAGTGCCTCGGGGTCATGCCCCAGATCGAACACCCGACGCACCCGCGCGAGTACCCGGGGCAGGGCCTCCAGCCGGTCGGCCTCGACACGCACGCGAAGCGCATGGCCGCGTCCCGACCGCGCCTCAACCCGTCCGGCCGTGCCGTCCTCGTCGCGCTCCAAGTCGCGAGACCAGACACCGTCCTCCACCGTATCCCCACGCACGGCCAGCGCCGCCAGCAGGGTCTCCAGCTCATAGGGCGGTCGCCAGCTCAATGACAGGTTGACCCCTGCGCCTGCCTCCTCGCCCGCCCCGCGTCGCAGCGACGACGGCGGCCGGTCGTAGAGGGCCTGAAAGGTCTCGTTGAAGCGCCGAACACTGCCGAATCCCGAGGCCATGGCTACCTCGGCCATCGGCAGGCGCGTCTGATGCAGCAGGGCCTTGGCCAGTCGCACCCGACGGGTCTGCGCCACGGCCACGGGCGAGGCACCCAGATGCGCCCGGAACAGCCGCCTCAGGTGCCGCTCCCCCACGCCCAGCCGGTCGCACAACCGGTCCAGCCCGCCCTCATCCAGCGCGCCTTCGTCGATCATCTGCAGCGCCCGGCTGACGGTATTGGCCGTCCCCCGCCAGGCGCCCCCGGTCGCGACCTCTCCGCGCCAGGCGGAATAGTCCGGTGCCGTCTCGGGGCGACAGCGCAGGCAGGGGCGATAGCCCCGGGCCTCTGCCTCGGCCGCGCTGGCCACAAACTCGACATTGCCGAACAGCGGCGTCCGCGCCGGACACACCGGACGGCAATAGATGCCCGTCGTCTTCACACAGGTATGAAACCGCCCGTCGAAACGCGCATCGCGCGCGACGACGGCGCGGTAACAGGCTTCAGCCGACAGGGAGGGCAGGGCGTCCATGCCGCGAACCATGCCCCGGCGCCCGTCCCCTGTCTCGCGGTTTTCGGACTCAGACCCTGGTCAGCCTCAGGTCCTGATAGTCATAGCTGAAGTCGATATCCGGGCTGACGCCCTTGACCGTCGCCCGCACCGGCTGACCATCCTCAAGCTCGAAGGTCACGAAGGCATCCTCCTCGCGCTTGTCCGGGAACCGGGTGCGGAAGGTCTCGCCGTCATAGGGCTCAAGCGGCCCCTGCAGCGCGGGGTTATGAGTGAAGCGCAGCCAAAGCTGCACATCGCGGCGCTCGATGACGATGTCGCCGTACCAGGGGTCGCGCCAGGTCCCGGCGTAGGCCGACAGCGGCAGGGAGGGCGCCGCCCCCGCCGCCTGTGTAGCATCGATCTCGACGGCGGCGGCCAGCGACCGCTCGGTCGACTGGGCCTCATAGCGCTGGCTGTCGGCGATCCAGTCAAAGCCGGTCTTGTCCATGACGATGTCGGCGATGCCGCTGCGAAGCGCCCTGAGCAGATAGCTCTCCTCGGCATTCGAAAAGATGGCAAAGCCGGCGTTCCGGCCGGGCAGCAGCACCGTCGCCGAAATCCCGCCGGGCGAGCCGCCGCCGTGGCTGATCAGTCGCTCGCCGCGGTAGTCCTGCACCGCCAGCCCCATGGCATAGGTCGAGGCGATGGACCGCCCCGGCAGTTCCGCCGTCGGCCCGGGCGAGGACGAACTGATGATATTGGGCCGCACCATCTCGCGCGCCGAGGCCTCCGAGAACAGCTGCGTCCCGTCGGCCAGCTTGCCGTCGGCCAGCCGCACCGCAATCCATTTGGCCCAGTCATGCGGAGTGGCGCACAGGCCGCCCGCCGCCGCCGCCGAATCCCAGTTCCAGACCTCGGCGATACTGTCGGCGATCCGGGTCATCTCGCCCTGATAGCGCAGGGGCGGCCCGACACGGGCGTGGGGCAGGGCCGATTTCGCGGGATCGGCCAGCGTCGCCATCGGCACCGTTTCCGTCATCTCGACCCGGTCCAGAATGCGCGTCTGGACAAAGGTCTCCCACGCCATGCCGGAGGCGGCGGCCAGCACCTCGCCCGCCACGACGAACATCAGATTGCAATAATGATACCGCGCCCGGAACTGGTCCTCGATCGGCACATGGGGGATGGCGGCCATGACCTCGGCCCGTGTCCGGTCGCTGTTGGGCCAGAACAGCAGGTCGCCGGCCCCCAGACCGAATCCCGCCCGATGGCTTAGAAGGTCCCGCACCGTGATCCGCTCGCCGACAAACGGGTCCGACAGGGTAAAGCCGGGCAGATAGGTCCGTACCGGCTCGTCCCACTTCACCTTGCCCTCATCGACCATGATGGCGAGCGCGGCGGCGGTGACATTCTTGGTGTTGGACGCAATGGCGAACAGGGTGTGCGCGTCGGCCTGCCCGGGTCGGTCCATGGCCTTGACGCCATAGCCGCGGGTGAGCACCGCCTCGCCCTCCTTGACCAGTGCCACGCCCAGCCCGGGCTGATCCGGGAAGGCGGCCAGGCAGCGGATCACATAGGCGTCGACGGCGGCGGCCAGGTCCGCGTGGTCCCGGGCCGCTTCCTGCGCCCAGACCTTGAGCGGCAGGGCCGCAGCCCCCGCACCGGCAAACAGCGCCGACCGGCGCGACAGGGACAGGCTCATGAGGCACTCCTTGGACAAGGCCGGAACGCTAGCCCGGCCGGGAGGCCTTCGCTAGCCCCTCCGCCAGCGCTCCAGCGCCTCCAGGATTTCAGCCTCGATCTGGCTGCGGGTAAATCCTGTCAGGTCGTGCCTGCGGCCATCCTGCCCACGCCCGGTCAGACGCCATTCGCTGGCGCGACGGCTTTCAGGGGCATTCAGGGCGGAGAAGGCCGGCAGGGCGCGCGACGTTGCCATCAGCGTCCAGTGGAAGTCCGACCAGCCGGGGTGATGCACCGCCAGCGCGGCGCCGTCCTCGCTCCGGACCACCTCGGCCGTCTCCAGCCCCTCGACGGTCAGGGCAGCTGCCACCCCCTCCATGGCCGGCAAGCCGTGACGCTCGATCTGGCGGTCAATATCCTTGCGGCGGGCCGGCGACAGGATGCGCTTGACCCGCTCACCCAGCGGCGGGGTCTCGGTCTCGATCTCCCGACCGGCCGCATCCGCATACATCTGACGGATCAGACCGACGCTCAGGGCGATCATGATGATGGCAAAAGGCAGGGCGGCCACCAGGGTCGCGGCCTGCAGCGCCCCCAGCCCCCCGGCCAGCAGCAGAAGCGCGGCCGCCAGCCCCTCCAGCGAGCACCAGTAGACCCTCTGCCAGCGTGGGGTCTCGTCCGCCCCGCCCGACGCGATCGTGTCGATCACCAGCGAGCCGGAGTCCGCACTGGTCACAAAGAAGACCGCCACCAGCAACACCGCCAGCGTCGAGGTGATCGCCGTGCCCGGCAGATATTCGAAGAACCGGAACAGCGCCGTCGACAGATCGGTCTGCACAGCCTGGGTGATGGCGCCTGCGGCCACCCCCATGTCCAGCCCGATGGCGGTATTGCCGAACACGGTCATCCACAGAAAGGTGAACCCCGTCGGCACCAGCAGCACCCCGGCGGCGAACTCGCGCACCGTTCGCCCGCGCGAGATGCGGGCGATGAACATGCCGACGAACGGTGACCATGCGATCCACCAGGCCCAGTAGAACAGCGTCCAGTCCGCCATCCACCCGCGCGGCTCATAGGCATAGAGGTTGAAGGTTCGCTCGAAAAAATGGTCCAGATACAGGCCGAAATTCTGGACGAAGGCCTTCAACAGGAACCCGGTCGGTCCGGCGATCAGCACGAACAGCATCAGGCCGACGGCGATCACCAGATTGAGCTCCGACAGGCGTCGCACCCCCCGGTCCAGCCCGGTCAGCACCGAGACGGTCGCGGCGCCCATGACCAGCGCGATCAGCCCGACCTGCACCCACGGGCCGGTGGGCAGGCCGGTCAGATAGTTGAGGCCGCTGTTGATCTGGGCCACGCCCAGCCCCAGCGAGGTGGCAATCCCGAACAGCGTGCCGCAGATGGCAAAGATGTCGACCGCATCGCCGATCGGACCGTTGATGCGTCGGCCCAGCAACGGATGCAGCCCCGACCGCAGGGTCAGCGGCAGGCCCTTCCGGTGGGCGAAATAGGCGAGGCTCAGCCCGACCACGGCATAGATGGCCCAGGCATGCACGCCCCAGTGGATGAAGGTGATGACCATCCCCTCGCGGGCGGCGGCGAAGGTGCCCGGGACGGCATCGGGCGGCGCGGCATAGTGCTGGACCGGCTCGGCTACGGCGAAATACATCAGGCCGATCCCCATGCCCGCCGCGAACAGCATGGCCAGCCAAGACAGATAGGGAAAGTCCGGCTCGGCGTCGTCGGGCCCCAGCTTCAGCCGCCCGGTCGGCCCCATGGCCAGCACCAGGACCACCAGCAGAAACCCGGCCACCCCCGCGACATAGAACCACCCGAAAGTGTCGATCACCCAGTCCTGGGCATGGCCAAAGGCATAGTCCGAGGCTCCCGGAGCGAGCAGGGCGGCCGCCAGCAACAGGCCGATGATCAGGCTGGCGCCCCAGAAGACGCGCGGATTCATTCGTGACTTGAGCATGGAGGGTAAGCGTGACCGCTGGCGGCGGGTTCCTCAACCCCCGGCCTTTGTGGCAAGGCTGGCGCGGGGGGCTGCATGACGCGCACATCCGACATCGCTGTGGTGGGGGCCGGGCCGGCGGGGCTTGCGGTCGCGACGCTTCTGGCGCGCGCCGGCCATCGCATTGTCATCCACGAGCGCTTCGACCAGGTGGCTCCCGTGGGTGCCGGCTTCATGCTGCAGCCGACCGGTCTGGCGGTGCTCGACGCCATGGGGCTGACGGCCGAGGTCGAGGCGCTGGCCCAGCCCATCGACCGGCTGTTCGGGCGCGAGGCGCGGCGCGGACGGATCGTGCTGGACGTCGGCTATGCGGCCCTGTCGCGTCCCCGGCGGGCACTGGGCGTGCACCGCGCCACCCTGTTTCACGTGCTCCACCACGCCGCCATCGAGGCCGGCGTGACGGTCGAGACCGGGCGCGAGATCGTTGCGGCGGACGCGGGCCGTCTGACGGATGCCGCCGGTCGCACCGGCCCGGCCTTCGACCTCGTGATCGATGCCTCAGGCGCCCGCTCGGTCCTCGCCGCATCGCTGGGCGCCCGGCGGCACGAGCTGGCCTGGGGCGCGCTCTGGGCCACCGTCCCCTGGCCCGGCGCGCCCTTCGATCCGCATGCGCTGGAGCAGGTCTACCGCGGCGCCGAAAAGATGATCGGCGTCCTGCCCGTCGGACGCCAGCCTGACGCCGCCCAACCCCTCGCCACCTTCTTCTGGAGCCTCAGGACGGCGTCCTACGGCGACTGGCGCAGGGCCGGGCTCGAGGTCTGGAAGGCCGAGGTGCGCACCCTCTGGCCCGAGGTCGCGCCGGTGCTCGACAGCCTGACCGACCCGGACCAGCTGACCCTCGCCCGCTATGGCCACCATACGCTGGCCCGCCCGGTCGCCGACCGGCTGGCGGTGATCGGCGACGCCGCCCATTCGACCAGTCCGCAACTGGGGCAGGGGGTCAATATGGGCCTGCTGGATGCCTTTGCCCTGTCGCAGGCGCTGACCGACCATGCCGATCTGGATCAGGCGCTGGCCGCCTACGCCACCGCCCGCCGCTGGCACATCCGCCTCTATCAGGCGCTCAGCATGGGTTTTACGCCCTTCTATCAGGCCGACGGGCGGCTGCTGCCGTGGGTGCGCGACCATGTGCTGGGCAAGCTGGCGCGCCTGCCGCTGGCCGACCGGCTGCTGGCTGCCACCGTCTCGGGCCTGCTGCTGGACCCGCGCCCGACGCCCTAGCGCGTCTCCCAGGCCATCCACAGCGCGACCAGCAGGATACCGCCGCCCATCACGCCCCGCGCCAGCGGCCCCTCCAGCCGCCGCAGCAAGGGCCCGCCGGCACCCGCGGCGCTGACCACGATCACCGCGTGGATGGCGGTCGCCACCGCCAGATGCAGCCCGCCCAGCGTCAGCGCCTGCGCCACCGTCGATCCCGCCCCGGGGCGGATGAAGGTCGGCAGCAGGGCGGTATAGAAGACCGCCGCCTTCGGGTTGAGCAGATTGGCCGCCAAGCCCTTCAGGAACAGGTCGCGGCGCCGTCCCTCGACCGCCTCCCCGGCGGTGGTATCCGCCCCGCGCCACGCCTCCCACGCCAGCC
This sequence comes from uncultured Alphaproteobacteria bacterium, assembly GCA_964022245.1. Classification (GTDB taxonomy): domain Bacteria; phylum Pseudomonadota; class Alphaproteobacteria; order Caulobacterales; family Caulobacteraceae; genus Brevundimonas. Next base: position 1,580 of record CAXICH010000004.1, on the reverse strand, counting down.
AGATCAGCCAGCCCACCCCGGCCCAGCGGATGATCTGGAACAGCCAGGGCCACTGGATCACCAGCGTCGCCACCCCGATCACCGCGGCCAGCATCCAGATCGCCAGCCCCAGCGTCACTCCGGCGACCGCCGCCAGCGCCGCCGTCCGGCCCCGCCCCGCCGCGATCAGGGCCAGCCAGCCCATGTTCGGCCCGGGCGTCAGCTCGACCAGCGCCACCGCGACCAGAAACGGCAGGATCACGGCGGGCTCGAACAGGGACAGCAGTGGCATACGGGAATCTCCAGACTCCTGCATAGCGGGCCTGTGCGCGCCTGCCATCCTCCTCTTGCGTTGCGGATCGGCCACACCCATGTCCGGTCCAGCCGGCTGGCGTGTCGCTTGCATCAAGGGCAGCGGGCCGGATCTGCCTGATCCAGGGGATGACCACAGATGAATCTCGACCTTTATTCCGACCGCGCCAAATCCGCCGTCCAGGCCGCCCAGTCGCTGGCGCTGGCCCGCCGGCATCAGCAGTTCGCGCCTGAACACCTGCTCAAGGTGTTGCTGGAGGAACGCGACGGCCTCGCCCGCAATCTGATCACGGCCGCCGGGGGCGATGCGGCGAAAGCTGAACGCGCCGTCGAAACGGCCCTGTCGAAGCGCGCCCAGGTGTCCGGCGGCTCGGGCCAGCTGTACCTCGACGGCGACACCGCGCGCGTCTTCGCCACGGCCGAGGCCTCCGCCAAAAAGGCCGGCGACCAGTTCGTCACGACCGAGCGCCTGCTGTCGGCCATCGCGAAGGACGGCGGCGTCGCGGCCACGGTGCTGGCCTCGGTCGGCGCCACGCCCGACGCGCTCGAGGCCGCCATCACCGAACTGCGCAAGGGCCAGACCGCCGACAGCGCCGGGGCAGAAGACGCCTATGACGCCCTCAAACGCTATGCCCGCGACCTGACCCAGGCCGCCCGCGACGGCAAGGTCGACCCCGTCATCGGCCGCGACGAAGAGATCCGCCGCACCATCCAGGTCCTCGCCCGCCGCACCAAGAACAATCCCGTCCTGATCGGCGAGCCCGGCGTCGGCAAGACCGCCATCGTCGAGGGTCTCGCGCTCCGCATCGTCAATGGCGATGTGCCGGAATCGCTCAAGGACAAGAAGGTCCTGTCGCTCGACATGGGCGCCCTGATCGCCGGCGCCAAATACCGCGGCGAGTTCGAGGAGCGCCTCAAGGCCGTGCTGAACGAGGTCGGCGCGGCCGAGGGCCAGATCGTCCTGTTCATCGACGAAATGCACACCCTGGTCGGCGCGGGTAAAGGCGACGGCGCCATGGACGCCTCCAACCTGCTCAAGCCCGCCCTGGCGCGTGGGGAGCTGCACTGCGTCGGCGCCACCACCCTCGATGAATACAGGAAGCACGTCGAAAAGGACGCGGCCCTCGCCCGCCGCTTCCAGCCCGTTTTTGTCGAGGAGCCCTCGGTCGAGGACACGGTCTCGATCCTGCGCGGCCTCAAGGAGAAGTATGAGGTCCACCACGGCGTGCGCATTTCCGACAGCGCCATCGTCGCGGCCGCCACCCTGTCGAACCGCTACATCACCGACC
>CAXICH010000003.1:0-31413 GCA_964022245.1 uncultured Alphaproteobacteria bacterium | reverse complement strand
GGCGTAAGGACGACACTGTGGCTGACACCTTCGATCTCATCGTCATCGGCTCGGGCCCGGGCGGCTATGTGGCGGCCATCCGTGCCAGCCAGCTGGGCCAGAAGGTCGCCATCGTCGAGCGTGAGAGCCTCGGCGGCATCTGCCTGAACTGGGGCTGTATCCCGACCAAGGCCCTGCTCAAGTCGGGCGAAAAGTACGAGAGCCTGAGCCACCTAAAGGATTACGGCCTCAGCGCGGACAAGGTCGGGTTCGACTTCGACGCCATCATCCAGCGGTCGCGCAACGTCGCCAGGCAGCTGAACAGCGGCGTCGGTTTCCTGATGAAAAAGAACAAGATCGAGGTCATCGAGGGCACGGCGAAGCTGGAGAAGGGAAAGTCGGCGCCCAAGGTCGTCGTCGACCTCAAGGCCGGCGGCAGCCGTACGGTCGAGGCCAAGGCCGTCATGCTGGCCGTCGGCGCCCGCGCCAAGGCCATTCCGCAGATTGGTCTGGAAGCGGACGGCGACCGCATCTGGGCCTATCGCGAGGCGATGGCGCCGAAGAAGATGCCCAAATCCATCGTCGTGATCGGCTCGGGCGCCATCGGCATCGAATTCGGCAGCTTCTATCGGGCCCTCGGCGCCGAGGTGACCGTGGTCGAGGCTATCGACCGCATCATGCCGGTCGAGGACATCGAGGTCTCCAAGGCCGCGCAGAAGGCCTTTGAAAAACGCGGCATGAAATTCCGCACCGGCTGCAAGGTCACCAAGGTCACCACAGACAAGTCCGGCGTGAAGGTCGCCATCGAGGCGGGCGGCAAGGCCGAAACGCTCGAAGCCGAAGTCTGCATCTCGGCGGTCGGCATCACCGCCAACACCGACGGCATCGGTCTGGAGGCGCTGGGCGTCAACATGGACCGCGGCCACATCACCATCGACGGTCATTGCCAGACCAATGTGAAGGGGCTGTACGCCATCGGCGACTGCGCCGGTGCCCCTTGGCTGGCGCACAAGGCGTCGCATGAAGGTATCCATGCCGCGGAGCACATTGCGGGCTTCAAAACCCCGAACGTCCATTCGCCCATCGCCGGCTGCACCTATGCCCAGCCCCAGGTCGCCTCGGTCGGCATAACCGAACAGCAGGCGAAAGAGGAAAAGCGCGAAGTCAGGATCGGCCGCTTCCCCTTCAAGGTGAACGGCAAGGCCATTGCCTCCGGCGAGACCGAGGGTTTCGTGAAGACCATCTTCGACGCCAAGACCGGCGCCCTGATCGGGGCCCATATGATCGGCGCCGAGGTCACCGAGATGATCCAGGGCTACGTCACCGCCATCACGCTTGAGGCGACGGAAGAAGACATCCACGGCATCGTCTATCCGCATCCGACCATGTCCGAGGCCATGCACGAGGCCGCGCTGGACGCCTACGGACGGGTGATTCACATCTAGGGCCCCGCCGGGCTGCGGTCGAACATGAGCGATTTGTAAGGTTGGGGCAGGGGCCTTTGTCCTTGCGCGTCCGACCGTTGCGGACCTAGTCTGCCCCACGTCTGAAACGGGTAAGGGTTCGCGTCTTGTTGCACTATCTGGGCATTGCCCTGGCCGGTCTGATTCTCGGCCAGGATCCGGTCGTTCAGGACCCGGCAGCAGCCCCGATCGTCAACCCGGGCGCGCCCGGTGCCGCCTCGCGCCAGATCACGGCCGCCGAGGCGGTGGATCTCAGCCGTACCACCTACACCGACGAGGATGTGCGCTTCATGCAGCACATGATCGTCCACCACGGTCAGGCCGTGGAAATGGTCGAGTTGCTGCAGACCCGGGCCAGTTCGCCCGCCGTCCGCGCCATCGGCCGGCGCATCGCGCTCAGTCAGGCAGCCGAGATCGACCTGATGCAGAACTGGCTGCTGTCGCGCGGCCTGCCGCTGGAAGCCGCAGACCTGCACGCCGGCCACGGGCCTGCGGCGCCGGCCTCTACGTCCCACGACGCGCACGCAGGCCACGACGCCCATGCGGGTCATGGCGACCACGGCGCGGCCCCGGTCGATCCCGACACTGTCCCGATCATGCCGGGCATGTTGTCGCCCGCCCAGATGCGCGTCCTCGCTGCCGCCGAGGGCCCCGAGTTCGATCGCCTGTTCCTCGAGGGCATGATCCAGCACCATCAGGGGGCTCTCGACATGGTCGATGAGCTTCTGTCCCATTCCGATTCCGGCAATGACCCGATGCTGTCGGACTTCGCCTCGTCTGTCGTGGCCGACCAGTCGGCCGAGATACTGCGTATGCAATCCCTTCTTTCTGAACTCTGACCCAAGGAGCGGCCATGTTTGTTCGCAAAGCCCTGTACTCATCTGCTGCCGCCATGGCCGTCCTGCTGGGCGCCAGTGTCGCCTCCGCCCAGGTTCAGACCATCCCCTCTGATGAGCGGTCCGAGCTCTCACCGGGCATCTATGATGCGGCCGAGGCCAGCTCGGGCCTTGCGCTCGAGCACACGCTCGCGCCGCCTCCCGGCTTCTTCGATCCGGACGCCATCTTCGCCCCGCCGACCACGCGCGAAGAGGCCGCCGCCTATCGCGCCAACCCGCCGCGCTACAGCCCGCTGGCCCTGGCCAACAGCGATATGGCCGTCTCGGATGGCAAGCTGTTTGTCGGCAATTTCAACGGCTTCAACATCTATGACATCAGTGGGGCAGGGGCTCCGGAACTGGTGACGTCGGTCGTCTGCCCGGGCGGGCAGGGCGACGTGTCGGTCCACGGCAATCTGCTGTTCATGTCGGTCGAGCAGAACAACGGCCGCCTGGACTGCGGCGCGTCGGGCGCCGAGGGCGCCGTGAACCCCGAGCGCTTCCGGGGCGTGCGGATCTTCGACATCAGCGACATCAAGGCCCCGCAACAGGTTGCGGCCGTCCAGACCTGCCGCGGCTCGCACACCCACACCCTGGTGCCGAACCCCGCTGACCCGAAGATCCTCTACATCTACAACTCGGCCACTTCGGGTGTCCGTCGCAGCGACGAACTGTCGATCTGTTCGGACGGTGAGCCGGGCGCCAACCCCGACACGGCCCTGTACTCGATCGATGTGATCGAGGTCCCGCTGGATCGCCCGCAGGACGCCGCCATCGTCAACCGTCCGCGCATCTTCGAGGACCGCGAGACCGGTGCCGTCGCCGGCCTCTGGATGGGCGGTCGCGCCGGCGTGGCCAGCCAGGCCACGGCCCGCACCAACCACTGCCACGACATCACCGTCTTCCCGGAAATCGGCCAGGCCGCCGGGGCCTGCTCGGGCAACGGCATCCTGCTGGACATTTCTGATCCGAAGAATCCGCAGCGCATCTCGGACATCTTTGATGCCGACATGGCCTATTGGCACTCCGCGACCTTCGCCAACTCCGGCGAGAAGCTGGTCTTCACCGACGAGTGGGGTGGCGGCACCTCGCCGCGTTGCACGGCAGATGCTCCCGGAAACTGGGGTGCCAATCTGGTCGCCACCATCACCAATGGCGAACTGCGGGGCCGCGCCTTCCACAAGCTGCCGTCGGTCCAGGGTGCCAACGAAAACTGCGTGGCCCACAACGGCAATATCATTCCGGTCCCGGGCCGCGATCTGATGGTCCAGGCCTGGTACCAGGGCGGGATCTCCATCATGGACTTCACTGACCCGATGGCCCCGACCGAGATCGCCTATTTCGACCGCGGTCCGCTGGGTGAGCGGCTGATGATCGGCGGTTCGTGGTCGGCTTACTGGTTCAACGGTCGCATCTACTCCAGCGAGATCGCGCGCGGCCTCGACGTTCTGCGTCTGGTGCCGTCCGATCAGCTCTCGGCCGCCGAAATCGCCGCTGCCGAGGCCGTTATGGCCGACGAAATCAACCCGCAGACCCAGACCCGGGTCAGCTGGGCGAACACGCCGGACGTGGCCGGAGCCTATCTGGACCAGCTGAAGCGTGCCGATGCGATCGACGCGGCCCTGGCCGGACAGGTCTCGGCAGTGATCGATGGCTGGCGCGCCGGGCGGATCGATGCCGTCGCTGCGGCCGCTGCGGTCGCGTCGTTGACCGCGACGTCCGAGACCCAGGGCGTTGCGCCGCTGGCGGCCCGTCGCATGAAGGCTCTCGCCGAAGTGCTGGCCAGCGCTGCGAGCTGACTGACCGCCTCGGTCACCGGCTGACAGAAAGGGGAGCCCGCCGGATTATTTCGGCGGGCTTTCCCTGATATTCTTAATTCGCCTAAGAGATATTATGCGAAACGCATGATGCCGCTCAACGATATTCCGGGTTGGGATGATCGAAGCGCTCCCCCTTGTCCCATGCGGTCTTCTGGTTGCCGTGCGCCGGAATACCGCCGGCATCCTTCAGCATCCGCGCCAGATGCATCAGGTTCCAGGCCATGAAGGTCGTGTTGCGCTGGGTGAACTCATTGTCGACCCCCACCGTGCCGTCGTCGCCATATGATGGGCCGGGCCCGGCCTCACCGATCCAGCCGGCATCGGCCTGCGGCGGAATCACATATCCAAGATGCTGCAAGGAATACAATACGTTCATGCCGACATGTTTGATGCCGTCTTCATTGCCCGTGACGATGCAGCCACCGACGCGCCCGTAATAGGCATATTGCCCCTTGTCGTTCAGCTTGCCGGAGTAGCCGTACAGCCGCTCGATCACCCGCGTGCAGATCGACGACTTGTCGCCCAGCCAGATCGGCGTGCCGATCACCAGGATGTCCGCATCCATCACCTGCGTCTGCACCTCGGGCCATTCGTCAGTTTCGAACCCGTGTTCGGTCATATCCGGCTGAACCCCCGGCGGCACGTTCAGATCAGCGCAGCGCAGGGTCGTGGTGGAGACGCCGTTAGCCTCCATGATGCCGATGGCGACATCCATGAGGGTCTGGGTGTGGGAGGTTTCGCCGGAGCGCTTGAGGCTGCAGTTCAGGAAGAGGGCCTTGAGGTCGTCATATCGGGCCACGGGGAAGTCCTTTCTTCAGAGACTCAAGCGCGCGCTCCATCCGTCATAGGCCACGTCGACATGGGCCGGCAGGCGCGCCTTCAGCGACCGGTAGTCGAGGTCGAGGTGCAGGTTCGTCAGCACAGCGTTCGGCACGCCGGTTCGTTCAATCCACTCCAGCGCCCGGTCGACGTGGGCATGGGTCGGATGCGGGGTCCAGCGCAGGGCGTCGACGATCCAGAGGTCACTGCCCCGGACGGCCCCCAGCGCCGCGGCGTCCATGGCATCCACATCGCTGGAATAGCTGACGGGCCCCAGTCGGTAGCCGACCGAGCGGATCGGCCCATGGCCCTGATCAAAGGTCAGAACCGGAATTACCCCCCCTGCCCCCTCGACGCTCCAAGGCGTGCCGTGCGGCGGGATATCCCGCGCCTCCAGCAGAGCCGGATAGCCCTGCTGGCTCTCGAAGATGTAGCGGAACCGCCCCTCCAGCGCCGCGCGGGTCGCACCGTCCATCCACGCCGGAATCCGGGCCCGGTTGCGCAGCACGAACACTCTGAGGTCATCGATCCCGTGGGTCTGGTCGGCATGGTCGTGGGTATAGAGCACCGCATCGATCTGCTTCAGCCCGGACATCAAGGCCTGTTCGCGCAGGTCCGGCGACGTGTCGATCAGGGCTGTTGTCTCGCCGTCGGCTCCCGTCAGGCGGGCCAGCATCGAACAGCGCATGCGCCTGTTCTTCGGTTCAGACGGATCACAGGCGCCCCAGTCGCCGTCGCCGCGTGGCACTCCGCCGGACGACCCGCACCCCAGCAGGGTAATCTCAAGCCCGGCGCTCATGCGCCCACCGGTCGGGGAATGCGGTCGAACAGGGCAAAGAAGGCGTTCGTCGTGCGCGCCTCGGCTTCCTCCCGGCTCCAGCCGCGGATGTCGGCCAGCTTATCCAGCACATGCCCCACATAGGCCGGCTCGTTTCGTCGCCCCCGGTGCGGGACGGGCGCGAGATACGGACAGTCGGTCTCGACGATGATCCGGTCCGCCGGCATGTCGTGAATGACCGCCCGCACATCCTCGGCCGCCTTGAAGGTCGCAATGCCCGAAACCGAGAACCATGCGCCCAATTCCGCTGCCAACTGCGCCAGTTCTGCTCCGCTTGTGTAACAATGCATCAACAGCTTGAACGGCCCGGCCGCCATTTCCTCGCGCAGGATGGCACCCATGACCTCATCGGCCTCGCGGGTATGCACGACCAGCGGCAGACCGGTCCGGCGGGCGGCCTCGACATGCACCCGGAACACCGCCGCCTGCGCGTCGCGTGGACTCAGGTCATAGTGGAAGTCCAGCCCGCACTCCCCTATTCCAACGACCTTTTCTCGTCCCGCCAGCTCCACCAGCCGCTCGACGCTCAGATCCTCATAGTGCCGCGCCTCGTGCGGGTGGACCCCGACGGTGCACCAGATGTCGTCATGCGCCATGGCGAGGCCGTGGGTGGCCTCGAAGGTCGTCAGCCGGTCGGAAATCTCGACCAGCAGGCCGACCCCGGCCTCGCGCGCCCGGGCGATGACCGCGTCGCGATCCTCGTCGAACTGGGGCGCGTGCAGATTGACGTGGCTGTCGATCAGCATGCGGCGCGTGCCCTGGCCCGGTCGAGCTCGGCCATCAGGCTGAACAGCACATCCTGCCGGTCCAGGTTCAGCCCCGCCGTCTGGTCGGCGCGCGTCTGGATGCTGGACCACAGCTCGGCCCAGGCATCTGCACCGCGGCCCCCCGACAGGGCCCGAACCTTCACGGCGGCGGCCAGCCGGTCGAGGATCAGCTCGAATTTCGGCCCGCCATCCGCCCGTTTCAGGCTCTCGGCGACCGGGATTACCGTGCTCATGTCGGCCCCCTGCATCCAGCCGTTGACCAGGGTGTCGATACCCGCCACCTCATCGCCCGCCAGCGACAGGGCCCGCCCGGGCGATCCCCCCGCCGCCCGCGCGGTCACCCGGGCCTGCTCGCCCTCCAGCCCCAGGCGGTCCTGCAACAGCGCTGCCAGCCGGTCCTCGCTCCAGATCGGAAAGCTCAGCCGCCGGCACCGCGACCGGATGGTCGGCAGCAGCCGCCCCGGCGAATGGGCCACCAGAAACAGCACTCCCCGCTGCGGGGGTTCTTCAAGAATCTTCAGCAAGGCATTGGCTGCATTTATGTTCAGGTCGTCAGCACTGTCCACAATCGCCACCCGCCACTGCGACCGCGACGGGCTCTTGGAAAAGAAGCCCGGCAGCTCGCGCGCCTGATCGACCGAGATGGTCTTGCGCGCCTTGGCGCCCTCGGTCACCCGCTCCAGCACCATCAGGTCCGGGTGCGACTGGGCCGCGATCAGCTGATTGGTCGGGTCCCCGGGCGCACTGCCCAGCGGTCCCCGTTGCGGGTCCGGGGCCGCCCCCAGCAGGCGCCGCGCCGCGCGATAGGCAAAGCCCGCCTTGCCGACGCCCTCGGGCCCGCACAACAGCCACCCGTGATGCAGCCGCCCGCCGGCCATGGCGTCGACGAAGGCCTGCTCGGCCGCCTCATGGCTGACCTCGTCATAGCGATCACGAGGGTGAACCGTCACGCTGGCACCCCGGGCAGGGCCAGCCGTGCCTCGATCGCATCCCAGACGCGCAACGCCACGCCATCCTCGGTGCCGCGGGCATCGATCACCCGGCAGCGGTCGGCATGTCCGGCGGCGATGTCCAGAAATGTCCGGCGCAGTCGTTCGTGAAACGCCACACCCTTGGACTCGAACCGCGTCTCGAACAGACCCCGGCCGAACGCGCGCTCCAGCCCTTCCTCGACCGGCAGGTCAAAGATCAGCGTCAGGTCCGGCTGGTCTGCCCCCACGACAGCCTGGTCCAGAGCCTCGATGAAGTCCCGGTCCACCCCGCCGCCGCCGCCCTGATAGGCCCGGCTGGAGTCGGCGAACCGGTCACAGATGACCCAATGCCCGGCAGCCAGGGCCGGGCGGATGGTGCGTTCCAGATGGTCATTGCGGGCCGCGAACATCAGCAACACCTCGGTCTGCGGGGACCAGCGCTCGCCCTCCCCGTTGACCACCAGTTCCCGAATCGCCTCTGCCCCGGCCGAACCGCCGGGTTCCCGGGTCAGCAGGACCTCCAGACCCCGCGCGCGCAGCCGTTCGGCAAGCCGCCCCGCCTGGGTCGACTTGCCGCTGCCCTCCCCGCCTTCAAAGGTGATGAACCGTCCGCGCGTCATCGGTCCAGAATGGCGGCATGGCGGGGGGAAACCAAGCCCGATGCGTCGATATCAACAGGCGCGATCCCTAGAGTCGCGGCGCAGGCCCCAGATAGCGCACCCGCACCCGGCCCACGCCTCGCTGCAGCAGGCCCAATTCATCGGCCGCCCCGCGCGACAGATCGATGATCCGCCCGTCCACGAACGGCCCCCGATCGTTCAGCCGCAGCACCACGGTCCGGCCATTGTCCAGATTGGTCACCTCGACCAGACCGGGCAGCGGCAGGGTCTTGTGTGCCGCCGTGAGGCCGTTCTCGTCGAACCGCTCTCCGGTCGCGGTCGGCCGCCCGTCGAAGCCCGGCCCGTACCAGGAGGCCATGCCGACCTCTTCATAGTCCGGGTCTTCGGCCGGATGATACCAGCGCCCGCGGATCTGGTAGGGGCGCATCGTGCCCGGGACGATCGGTGCCGGATTGTCGACCCGCACCGACGAGCCGGCCCGCGATCCGCCGGTCAGGCCGGTCGCTCTGGCCCCGAGGCGCACGGTGCCTGCCGCGATATTATAGCCGCCCTCGGCCACATTGCCGGCCAGCCCGGCCGCCGCCCCGACCGTGCCGCATGCCGACAGGCTCAACCCCGCCAGCGCGACCATCAGAATGCGAACAGGGAATGCAGGTCTGGACATCGTCGCGCGCCTTGAAACCGGTCAGGGAATTTCATCCTGCACGCATCATTTTCTTCTTTGGTTAACGCGCGCTCCCCCTGCTATGACGCCGACCCACGCCGGGGACAGGTGGCCGAGTGGTTTAAGGCAGCGGTCTTGAAAACCGCCGTAGGTGGAAGCCTACCGTGGGTTCGAATCCCACCCTGTCCGCCACCGGCCTCCTGCCCGGTTTGCTTCATCCCGAGGCGGCCCGGCATCGCCACGGCCGAGACGGTACGGCTTGGATGGAACCGGTTCGGTCGATGTTCGCCGCCGGGATCCGCCGGAACCGGGTTCATACGATGCACGACTGCGCCCATTGGCGGTGGCACGTGGACCAGGTCCAGATGGCCCCCAGGGTGGGGTGACCAACATTGACGGCGAGATACGCTGCATCCGGGGGCCGCGGACAACGGCTCCGTCTGTGGCGATCTCCAGCCTTGACCCCGGCGGTTCGGCAAACAATGATATGTAACCTCACAACGGGACCGGCCCATGATCCGCATCTTGCACGCCGGCATGGTTTTGACGGCCCTGATGGTGTTGCTCGGCTGCAGCGAGCCGACGCCGCACGCTTCGGACCGTGACCTGGCCGGACTCCTGCTCGAAGTGGACCCTGACCCCGACCCGAAGGTGGTCGCCTGGGCGGGCTGCCTCGATCGGGTGAAGAACTGCGTGGACGGCGGCGGCAAGGTGCGCGCCTGCACCACGGCCGAAGCGTGCGGACCCTCCTGTCTGGCAGCCCTGGATCGTGCCCTTGCCGGCGCCGACGACCTGGAGGCAGAACTGGACGCGTTCGAATCCGTATTCGTCACACCGGGCGCCGTCTGCCGGCCGTCAGAGCCCGGCCGTCCATGAGACGCCTGAAGGCAACCGCACTGGCCGCACTGCTGCTCGCCCTTGCGGCCTGGGACACCCGTGTCATCACGGGGGACATCTGGCGTTCGACCTATTTCAAGGAACGGAGCAAGTCGGTTCCGGAGCATTCGACCCTGGCCGATCTTGCCCTTGCCGAACTCGGTGTCGTCGATCTGTTCGGTGTCCGGGGCTCGGCCGAGGTCACCGTCGTCGACCTCAATGCGACCTTCTTCCGGGAGGACGACCTCGGCGCGATGGATCGCGAGGGCGACGACTGGCGCACCCGTGTCGAGGAACGGCTGATCCCGCAGCCGGCCCGTTTTGCGGGGCTTCCGGACTACAGTTATGGCCCGGCCGACTGGCTGAACAAGAACCAGACCTGCCCCATCGGCGGGCCGCCGGGCTACGCGCGCTTCTGCCACGATTTCACGGGGTGGCTTGGAAGTCTGAACTCCGTGCATTTCGGCAGTCAGGCGACACGGATGTACGCCCGGTATCACGCCCTCGCGCTCGACCGGGCTGAGCGAGCCCGGGCGATGCGGGCGCGGATGACACCCGAAGAGCGGCTGGCCCATGCCGACGCCTTGAAGGAGGCCGAGCATCAGGCTCTCGTCTATGAAGGCTATGCGCAGCATTTCCTGCAGGACCGATGGGCGATTGGCCACATGTGGGAGCGCTGGGACGGGCCCGATCGCACCCAGATTGACGACCGGTCGATGGTGATGAGCCTTGCGATTGGCGCGGTTGCGGGCTTCATCCATGGCTCCGAGTCCGCCACCGGCTCGGCAGACCCGATGTCCTCGCCCCTGTCCGGGCGGGATGCGGCCTCGCCCATGGAATTTCGCCATGTGTCCCGACCGGACCAGCCCCCCATCCCGGCCGTCGGCGACGAGCGTCTGGCCGATATGGATCGTGGGACCTTTGGCAGGGGTTACGGCGGGCCGGACCAGCCGCTGGACGTCCGGGTCCAGCAACGCGAGATGATGACCTGCTCCAAGGCCGGTTGGGCGGAGGTGATCCGGGCCCTCGGGCCGGGCGACGGCGGCGGGTACGGCGTCGCCGGGGCCCGACTTGCGGCCGACGCTCCGGAGTTCCGGGTCCTGGCCGAGGAGGCCTGCTGGGACATGTGGGCAACCAACCGATCCGTCTATATCGGCTTCACCCTCGAGGACTTGCGCGGGCGAACGATGTTGGCGGCGCTGGCGGAGCTGCGCGTGGTGCCCGATCTGGCGCGGCGGGGGATCGGAGAGTCTGTGGAGGTTATCGCCTTTCGGGGGTCGGACCTGGCCGCGCTCGGCTGGCGGATGTGGCGGCGGCAGTTGCTGGACCCTGACGGCACGGACCTGGCCCAGGGCGGAGTCGGCGCGCTCTGGAACGCGCAGACGGGCGACAAGGCCGGCCTCCCCATCTATGCCGAGCCTCTCGATCCGGCGGCCTTGCCGGAGCGATCCATCGGCGGCGTTGATCGCCAGACCCTTTACGGCGCCTTTTCCCTCGCCCATTCGGATCATTGGGGCGGTGCCGCGTCGCGGGAAATGCTGGACCGCTTGCGCCGGTCCGACCGCGACCAGATGTGGGGCCATTGGCAGCAGACCTGCCAGTTCGTCGCCGACATGGCGTGGCAGGGAACCCATCCCTCCTATACCGGCCGTATGGCGCGCGGGCGGATGGCCGACGGAAAACCGGTCCGTTCCCTCGCCCACATCCGCACCGGTCTCCGCGAAGCCGAACGGGACGATCCCGCCGATCCTTTCTACATCGATCAGGGCTACGTCAGTCGGACCGAGGCGGCAGACCGCGCACCCGCCTTCGGCTCGAAGTCGGCTGCCAACTGGTGCGCCCGCGTCCCCGTTGTGCGCCTGTCGCGGGATCCGGACCTCCGCAACGCCAATGTCGTCCAGGTCCTGCCCGCCGACGCCCGGCGGATCGAACTGTTCGGCCAGGATTTCGGGCTCGAAAAGGGCCGTGTCCTCTTCTTCGGGGAGGGCCGGCAAAAGCGCGGGCGGGGCCGCATCGTCGACTGGAGTGACGGGCGCATCCAGGTGAATTTCCGTCCGGGCGAACTCCGCGCCGGCCGCGACCATCTGATCGAGATCAGGACCGGTGACGGGCGCCGCAGCGTGGGCCTGTTCATCGTCCGGGTCCGTCCTGCGGAAGAGGAGCCCCCCGAGACCGTTCCGGTCGCGGCGTCGTGCGATGCGCCGCCGCCACAGGCCGGGCCCTTTGACCTCGCGTCGGCCGTGACCCGCCGTATCGGCAACGATGTCTTCAACGCCGAGCCCGCGGCCCTCGCCGGGGCCCTGAGGGGCGCCAGCGCCGACCTCGCCGCCGCCAGAGTTGCCCCGGTCGCCTTCCTGGTGTCCGAGAGGCAGTGCCTGCTCAGCCGTCGGCCGGGCGGCGTCCTTGCCATCGACCGGGTCACCCGCGAGGGGCGCCGGACCGCGACCCGGGAGGCCGAGGCCTATTTCGAGGCCCAGCGCGCGCAGGGACGGTCCGGGGGGTCGTGGATCAAACTCTGTGCGGCGAGCACGGGGGGTGCGGTCAGGTACGGCTTCACCCCGACGGGCATCCCCTTCCCCGAAGCAGAGGACTTCTGGCTGGAGTATGTCGAAGAGATCGACGGCGTGCTCCAGCACGGCCAGTTCGCCGAGACCTTCGTCGCCGCCTGGGCCCTGGCCCTGGAACGGCCCGGACCGCCCCTCGCGCCCGATCCGGCGTTGACGAGCGGTGGGATGGACCTGCGCATCCGCGATCCCGAAGTCCTGTTGCAGCGCTATTTCCGTCCGCTGAGGGGCGGAACGAGCGAGCTCGATCGTAAACGCCGACAACTCCAGGCCCTGCGTGAAGCGGATCTCTGGGCCGACGCGGCCATGTCACTCTACACCGCCACAGCGCGCGGCATCGTGGCTCGCCGCGCCTACGAGACCTGGCTGACCTCGGACCTGAGCAATCCGGCCCGGGATCCGGTCGAGGCGCTGTGCCGGGTCCAGGCCGGGCTGTCCCGCCCACCGCCGGAATTCGTCATGGCGCCGCCGGGCTTTGCTGACAGCTACTGGGCAGATGACGGCCGACGGTATGCGCGGAAAGGCTGGTCCCAACTCTCCCCCCTCCCCTCGCAGGGGACGGACAGCCGGTCGGGTTCGACACCGGAGCCTCCTGCCCCGTTCACACCCGCGCCCGTCGCGCCGACCGCGCTCCCCACGCTTCCGCCGCCTCCCCGGACCATCCCTCTGCGACGCCGCCGCGCACGATGGGGAAGCCCGAGGCGACAGAGATCGTCGGGCCCCCGGCGCTTCTGAAACCCCAAACCCTCGCCTCCTCGCATATGCGTCACGCCCGGCGCCATGTAGAGACCTGGTAGCGTTGGACTGACAGCACCGCCACCGGCGGCCGCGCTGAGCGCATCGAGGCGCTTGTCCCGGGGATCAGGCGCTGCTGATGACCACCAGCTTGCGGTTCACAAATTCCTTGATGCCGACGTCGCCCAGCTCCCGGCCGAAACCGGAACGCTTGATCCCCCCGAACGGCAGTTCAGGCATGGAAGTAGTGGTCGTGTTGATGAAGACCATCCCGGTCTCGATCCGTGAGGCCAGCTTCCTCGCCCGGTCCGTGTCGCCGGAAAAGATCGAGCCCCCGAGACCGAAGTGGGAATCATTGGCCTGGGTCACCACTTCATCGTCATCCGCGACCACGAACACCTGGGCCACCGGTCCAAAGAATTCCTGATAATAGGCGGGATTGTCGCGGCTGATATCGGTCAGGACGGTCGGCTCGTAGAAGAAGCCGGTCCGGTCGCAGCGTTTGCCACCGGTCAGGACGCGCGCACCCTTGCGAACCGCCTCATCGACCTGGGCGACAAGGGTCTCCAACGCCTCTTGCGAGGACAGCGGGCCAAGGACAGTATCCTCATCCAGTGGATCGCCGATCGCGGCGCCCTTCATCCCGTCGACGAAGCCATTGATGAAGGCCTCCGCCACCGCTTCCTGGACGATAAATCGTTTGGAGCCGGTGCAGACCTGCCCGGCATTGGCCAGTCGACCCTCTACACCTGCGGCGACGGCCGTCTCGATGTCAGCGTCGTCCAGCACCACGAAGACGTCACTGCCCCCCAGTTCAAGCGTGGACTTTTTCAACATCTCCGAGGCGCGGGACGCGACCTTGGAGCCTGCGCCCTCGGATCCGGTCAGCGCCACACCCTGGATCCGGTCATCGCCGATCAGCTCGGCCACCTTGTCTGACGAGACGCGCAGATTGGTGACGCAGCCGCCGGGGGCACCGGCCTGTCGGCAGAGGTCCTCGAACATTTCGGCGCAGCGGGGGACGATGCTGGCGTGCTTGAACATCACCGGATTGCCGACGGCGATGGCCGGGGCGACCACCCGGATCAACTGGTAGATGGGGAAGTTCCACGGCTCGACGGCCAGCAACACCCCGACCGGGCGAAACTCGGTCCAGGCCTCGCCAAGCTCGCTGTCGAGGACGCGGGGCTGGAGGAAGCTCGCTGCATTCTCGGCATAGTAGGCTGCGATGCCGGCACAGAGCTCGATTTCGCCCTGGCCCTGCGCCAGGGGTTTGCCCATCTCCTCGGCCATGGTCCGCGCGAGGGCATCCTTGTGGTCCGCCAGAAGGCCTGACAGCGATCCGAGCACCGCCAGCCTGGGCGCAATGTCGCCCTGCGACCAGTCCGACCGGAAAAGGTCGTCGGCTTTGGCGAGCGCGGCCTCGACCTCATCGTCCGTATGTTCGGCGTAGGTGGCGGTCTTCTGTTCGGTGAAGGGATTGAGCGAGCGATAGGCCATGGAGAGATCCTGAAATGTGGGGAGGGGTCGGGTGGCTTGGCCGTCAGATGACGGCTGGCGCTACAGCGACTGCATCAGGCGCACGTCCCGATCCCAATCGGGGGCATCGACCGCATTGGCCAGAACCGTTGCCACGTCGCCGCGAGCCGCCTCGCCTTTCGGATCGACGTCGTCTCCGAACCGGATACGGCCCTGGCCGTCCTCCTCGGTCAGTGCGACAGGGCGAAGGATGGCGTAGCTGAGGCCGGAGCGCTTCAGATGCTCATCGGCATCATGCTTGGCCTTGAGATAGGAGGCCAGATCACTGTCCGGATCCGGATCGCCCGCACCGGCGCTGCTCAGCATGACAAAGCGTGAAACCTTCGCCGACGCAGCCAGGTCGATGAGCGCCCGGGCGCCGTCCCGATCCACCTTGTCGGTCATGTCCTCGCCCGTCGACCCGCCCGATCCGGCTGCAAACACGACAGCCTCGCAGCCGTCGCAGATGTTCTCCGGCAGATCGGTCAGGTCCGCCTGTCGCGTTTCGACGTCGGCCCCGAAGCCGTCCGCGTCGGCGCGGTCACGAACCATGGCCACGGGAGAGTGGCCACCCGCCGTCAGCGCCCGGACCAGACGTGAGCCGGTCTTACCGGTGGCCCCGGCTACAAGTACTCTCATGTGTCGCTCCATTCGTATGAGGTTCGGCCGGGTCAGCTGCATGCTGGTCCGACAGTCCGGTCAGCACCCGCGTGATCTGCACCGTTGGCAGTCTGGGGCGGAGCTGTCCCGGGGTTGGTCCCGACATCAACGCCACGCAGGCGGAGAAGGCTCCGGGACCACAGGGGAATGGTGGTGCCGGACCGCGGGGAAGACCTTTCTTCCCGCCCTGGCTGCAGGGTGTGGCAGACTCCGCCTCGGGCAGAGGAGAGACACCACAATGAGCGGCGAAGCGACCGGCCGGGCCGGACAGTCTGGATCACCCGCCACTTGCCCGTACGGCTCGGATGACCGGGCGTGGATTGCTGTCTCCACGGGGCTTTCTGCCGCGATGGAGGCGGTGGAGTCTGCTTTCTCCGATTTGTGCGCGTCCAGACGGTTCAGACGGTTCAGACGGTCCAGACGGTCCAGACGGTTTTTTCTTTGGGGTGCCTTCGGGATCGGCAACCGGACGACGCGTGGTCCATTGAGCCCCGCATGATCCAGACAGATATCGGCCGCGTCAGGGTGATCGATCTGGAGACCGCTGGCAGCAGCGCCTCAGACGTGTGCGAGGTAGGCTGGCAGGACGTCGAGCGTCAGGCCGACGGGACGTGGCAGGTGTCGGACGTATCGCGTGGCTCTCGCTTCGTGGATCCGGGGCGACCGATCTCGCCGGGGACCATGGCGGTCCACCATATCCTCGATGAATGGGTCACGGGCGCGGGCTACTGGCGGGACGTGGCGCCCGGCGTCCTGAGACCCGATAGCGGGGTACGGGCGCTTGCCGCTCACCGGGCCAGCTTCGAGCAACGCTTCTGCACGCCTGACCTGACCGGTTCGGCCGACTGGATCTGCACCTGGAAATGCGCCCTCCGGCTATGGCCCGAGCTGCCGCGCTTCTCCAACCAGATGCTGCGCTATCTGCGCCGGCCCGAGGGACTGGATCATGACAAGGGTCTGCCCGCACACCGGGCCCTGCCGGACGCCTACGTCACCGCCCACCACCTGCGCGACATGCTGAACGTCGTGTCGCTGGACCAGCTGCTGGACTGGAGCCGACAGCCTGGCCTGCTACCCCGGGTGCCGAGCGGCGCCCAGCGGGGCAAGGCCTGGTCAGCGGTGGACGACACCGCGTTGGCGACGCTTGCCCGCGACCGCGACCCGGACATCCGCTTCAGTGCGGAAACCGAGGTCCGGCGGCGCACCGGACAGGCCGTGACCCAAGGCCCCGATCCCGCCCAGCGCTCGCTCCTGTGAGATCAGAACTTCCGCCCCACGCCAACCGACACGACCCACGGATCCAGATCCACGTCGCTGGTCAGGGCTCCGCCGTTGATGTCGGCGTCGGTGTTGAACCAGACCTTCTTGACGTCGACATTGAGGCTCCACGGACCGGTCAGGCCGACGTCCGCACCGGCCTGCAGCACCAGACCCAGGCCGTCCTCCAGATCGACGGTGAATCCGTTCTGGTCATCGCCGGAATAGAACAGCATGGCGTTCACCCCGGCGCCGACATAGGGGCTGAAGCCACCCTCGGTCAGCGGGCGGTACTGGACCGTCACGACCGGCGGCAGCACCCAGGTCTCGTGGACGACCACATCGGTGCCTGGTCCCTGAGCGCGGATTTCATGCTGAGTGGTGCCCAGAATGGCCTCGACCGCGAAGTGGTCGGTCACGAACCACGTGAAACCCAGCGTCGGCATGATGTGGTCGGACACGTCGACCTGCAGCCCCGTGTCGACCCCGGCCGCGGTCAGGATCCGGTCTTCGGTCGTGGGGGCTACCTGCGTCAGGCGGCCGGTGACGATCCAGTCGCCCGCGCGCGGCGGGCTCCAGGGCTCGGCGGTCTGGGCGTGTGCGGCCCCGGCGGCCCCGGCCAGCATTGCGAGGCTCAGCAAGGCGGTTCTGGCGGTCATCTTGAACATCCCCGGCGGTGGCCTCACACCATGCGGACCAGCGCCGGGGCTTGCGGTGCACCCGCATGGCGAGGCTCGCCTTGATCCAGGTCAAGTCGGCGGCGGGTGCGTCAATTCGGCCAAGGCCTTGCTTTGGCCGCGGTTCGCGCGCATACGGAGCGGGTCAACATCTCTGCGCAACGCCCTTTTTCTACTTTGCGACGCATCGAGATAAGCCGTTACCTCAGACACGACGGGCCCAGAGAGTGTTTCTCCGGGCCAACGCCAACGGAGGTCTCAACATGGCTACCGGCACTGTTAAATGGTTCAACACCACCAAGGGCTTCGGCTTCATCCAACCCAACGACGGCGGCACGGACGTGTTCGTTCACATCTCGGCCGTCGAGCGTGCGGGCCTCGGCTCGCTGAATGAAGGCCAGACGGTCTCGTACGAGCTGGAGCGCGATCAGCGCAGCGGCAAGACGTCGGCCGGGCAACTGCAAGTCCAGGCCTAAGCCTCGGTTTTAACCGGTGTTTTGGAAAGCCCGCCCCTCTCCGGAGGTGGCGGGCTTTCTTTTGTCTAAGGGGCGCGAACCTTCAGTCGGGCGCCCTGGATCGCCTCGACCACGACGCGCGAGCCGATGGCAGGAGCAGCCTCACCCTCCAGTTCGGCGGCCCACTCCGAGCCCGAGATGAATACCCGACCCCGTCCATCGAGAAACGGTGTGATGACCTGGGCCTGCTGCCCGATCAGCCGCGAGTCCCGGTCATTGATGTCGGGCATGTCGATCGGATTCATCCGCTTTATCAGCTTGTTGGACAGCAGGGTCAGCCCCGCCGTCAGCAGGCCGAAGGCGATGATCTCGACGGCAAAGCCGAAACGCAGGCCGATGGCGGTCAGCACCGCGACGATACCGGCCGACACGGCGGGCCATAGCAGCCACTCGCTCGACAGGGCCGACTCGACGGCCAGCAGCACGAGGCCAAGACCGAGCCAGATCCACCAGGGCTGGCTGGCGTGAAGCGAAATAAGCGCGTCCATGTGCGTCTGTCCTGCCGTCAGGTCCGGGGCACCGATCCACCCCCGGCGGGGCGGGTCGGCGGTGTGCGCGTCGCGGCAGTGCGCTGCGGCTGCGGCGCGGTCGGCGGCGTGCGGGTCTGTTGCTCGCGGGCAAGGCCGACCAGTTCACCGACTCCGGCCAGCGTCCCGACCAGGCCCGACATCTCGGCCGGCACGATGACGGTCCGTTGCTGCGGGCTGCGCGCCAGTTCGGCGAAGGCCTCAACATATTTCTGGGCGATGAAGTAGTTGATGGCGTTGACGTCGCCCGCGGCAATCGCTTGCGACACCATGGCGGTGGCCTTGGCTTCGGCCTCGGCTTCGCGTTCGCGGGCCTCGGCGTCGCGGAACGCGGCCTCGCGGCGGCCTTCCGCCTCGAGGATGGCCGACTGCTTGGCCCCCTCGGCGCGGGCGATGGCGGCCTGCTTCTCGCCGTCGGCCTCGGTGATGACGGCGCGGCGCTCGCGCTCGGCCTTCATCTGGCGTGCCATGGCATTGGTGATGTCGACTGGCGGGGTCAGGTCCTTGATCTCGATGCGGTTGACCTTGACGCCCCAGGGCTCGGTGGCCGCGTCGATCACGGTCAGCAGGCGGCTGTTGATGCTGTCGCGCTGGAACAGCACCTCGTCCAGCTCCATCGAGCCGATCACGGTTCTGAGGTTGGTCGAGCACAGCTGGGTGATGGCATAGGGCAGGTCTTCAACCCGATAGGCCGCGGCCGAGGCGCTCATCACCTGGATGAAGACGATGGCGTCGACCTTCACCATGGCGTTGTCCTTGGTGATGACCTCCTGCTGGGGCACGTCCAGGACCTGTTCCATCATGTTCATGCGGCGCCCGATGCGCTCGACGAACGGGGTCAGCAGGCTGATGCCGGGGGACAGAGTCTTGGTGTATTTGCCGAAGCGCTCGACCGTGAACTCCCGGCCCTGCGGCACGATCTTGATCACGCTGAAGAGCAGGATCACCGCGAAGACGACGACCACGATTCCAAAGATGTCCAGTATTTCCATCAGCCACGCGTCTCCCTGAGTTTGCCACAGGCTAGGCCGTAACGCGTCGCCCCGCCACAGAAACCGGACAGGGCTGCATCACTCTGCCGCGAGCCGGGCCGCCGCCAGCCGGATCACCCTCACCGTCTCGCTCCAGGCAACACGACCCTCGATACCCTTCAGCGGCCAGAACCGGGCGTCGGCGGCATCGTCTCCGGCGACCGGCTCGCCCGCCGTCCACCGCGCGACGTAGTCGATCAACACATAGTGGCGGCCACTCTCGGGGAAGATACCGTCGACCACATCGACCAGCGGGCCCAACTCCGCCTCGACACCCGTCTCTTCGGCCAACTCCCGCAGTGCGGCCTCGCGCAGGGTCTCCCCGGGCTCAACCCGTCCGCCCGGCAGGCTCCACTCGCCCAGCCGCGGGGGATTGCCCCGCCGAATCAAGAGGACCTGATCGCCCCGCAGGCATATCACACCTACGGCCGCCACCGGCGCGCTCATCGGAGGACAGTCGGTTGGCGACGGATCAGGCATCCGCCCTTTTCCCCGGCCCCGGCATCTGAGACAAGCGGATATGGCTGTCCCCTCCCCCACGGCGATCTCGGAACTGAAGGCGGCGCTCGGCCCCAGGGGCTGGAGCGACGACGCCGACGCCCTTGCCCCGCACCTGCGCGAATGGCGCGACCGCTGGCAGGGCTATACGCCCCTGCTCCTGCAACCGGGCTCGACGGCCGAGGTCGCCGCCGCCGTCGCCATCTGTGCGCGACATCGGGTGGCGATCACCCCCCAAGGCGGCAATACCGGTCTGGTCGGCGGCCAGATCCCGATGGGCGAGGTCCTGCTGACCACCCGCCGCCTGCGCAAGATCCGCGATGTCAGCCCGCTGGACGATGCCCTGACGGTTGAGGCGGGGGTGACCCTGTATGAAGCCCAGCGGGCCGCGCTGTCGGTCGAGCGGCGCTTCCCGCTCAGTCTCGCCTCCGAAGGGACGGCGACCCTCGGCGGGGTCCTGTCGACCAATGCCGGCGGCACATCGGTGCTGCGCTATGGCATGGCGCGGGATCTGGTACTGGGGATCGAGGCGGTGCTGGCCGACGGGCGGGTGTTCCACGGGCTGAAGCGGCTGCGGAAGGACAATACGGGCTATGACCTGAAGCAGCTGCTGATCGGGGCCGAGGGCACGCTCGGCATCATCACGGCGGCGACCCTGAAGCTTTCGCCCACCCTGCGCGGCCGGGCTACCGCCATCGTCGGGTTGGAGACCCCGGAACAGGCCGTCGCCCTGCTGGCCCGCGCCAAGGCCGAGTCCGGCGGCGGGGTCGAGGCCTTCGAGCTGATGAAGCGGCTGGGCACGGAACTGGTGCTGAAATGGATCCCGGATACACGCGAGCCTCTGGAGAGCGAACCGCCCTGGTCGGTGCTGATCGAGCTCGGGTCGGGCGATGCCGCCGAGGCGTCGGGGGCGCTGGAACGGCTTCTGGCCGGGGCGCTTGAGGACGGTCTGATCACCGATGCCGCTATCGCTGCAAATGAGACCCAGGCCGCGGCCTTCTGGCGTTTGCGAGAGGAGCAGTCGGCGGGGTTGAAGCCCGAGGGCGGCGGCTGGAAGCACGACGTCTCGGTGCCCGTCTCGCAGATTGCCGACTTCATTGAGGAGGCCTCGGCCGCCGTCGAGGCATTTGAGCCCGGCGCCCGGATCAGCGTCTTCGGCCACGTCGGCGACGGCAACCTGCACTATGACGTCCTGTGCCCCGAAGGCGCGGACCTGAAGGCGTTTCTGGGCCGCTGGGAAGCCGGATCGCGGATCGTCCACGACATCGTCGCGCGCTATGACGGCTCGATCTCGGCCGAGCACGGTCTGGGACGGCTCAAGACGGACGAGGCCCGCCGCTACAAGTCCGAGGTCGAGCTGGATGTCATGCGCGCGGTCCGCCGGGCGCTTGACCCGCAGGGGATCTTCAATCCCGGCGTCCTGTTCTGACGTCCTGCGACGGACTGCCGCCGGTTTCATTCCCGGGCGAACCTGACTAAGTCAGCCCCCGTCAGAGGGAGACCCGATGTGCTGATGATCCTGTCTCCGGCCAAGCGGCTGGACTTCTCCGACCCCGCAACCGATGTGCCCGCAACGGCGCACCGGATGACGGACGACGTCCGCAGCCTCTCGGTGACGGCGCGGCGCCAGACGCAGGCCGACCTGCGCCGCCTGATGGGGATTTCCGCCGACCTCGCCAGACTCAACCAGACGCGGTTCAAGGCCTTTGACCCGGACAGCGAGGACGGCCTGCAGGCCGCGTTGGCCTTTGCCGGTGATGTCTATCAGGGTCTGGACGCCCGGAACCTGGCCGCCAGCGATCTGGGCTGGGCCCAGGATCATCTGCGCATTCTGTCGGGCCTGTATGGCTTGCTGCGGCCGCTGGACCGGATCCAGCCCTATCGGCTGGAGATGGGGACCCGGCTGAAAACCCGGCGCGGCTCCAGCCTGTACGACTTCTGGGGCGACCGCATCTCGAAGGCGCTCAACGCCGATGCCGAGGGTCATGCCGATCCCACCCTCGTGAATCTGGCCAGCCAGGAGTATTTTGGCGCCATCGATGCGCGGGCGCTGAAGCTGCCGGTCGTCAATATCCACTTCCGCGAGGAAAAGGACGGCGAGAGCCGGATCATTTCGTTCTTTGCCAAAAAGGCACGCGGCACCATGGCCCGCTATGCCGTCGAGAACCGCATCGACCGGGCGGAGAACCTCAAGGCCTTTGACCGCGACGGTTATGGCTTTCAGGCAGGTTCATCGACGGACAGCGACTGGATATTCACCCGAACAGGAAATTCCTGACATCGCCGCGTGGCGCACCGCAGCATCAGCGGCTATAGATCACGCCACGTTTCACTCACGAATAGGCATTCGATGTTCCAGTGGCCCAAGCGCGGTGACAAGGCAGAGTCCGAACAGGCCAGCCCGCGCGACATGAACGACTTGCGTGGCCAGGTCGCGGTGATCACGGGATCGACCTCGGGAATTGGGCTGGCTTTGGCCCGCGCTGTGGCCGCGCGCGGGGGCGATGTGGTGCTGAATGGTCTGGGCGACCCGTCCGAGATCGAGCGCAACCGGGCTGAGATGGAGGCCGCCTGTGGCGTGCGCGTCCGCTATCACGCCGCCGACATGCGTCATGGCGAAGAGGTCGCCGACATGGTGGCCTATGCCAAGTATGAGCTGGGCCGACTGGACATTCTGGTCAACAACGCCGGCGTCCAGCATGTCGAGGCCATCGAGAAATTTCCCGCCGACAAGTGGGAACAGATCCTCGCCATCAACCTGTCTTCGGCCTTCTATGCCACGCGGGCGGCAGTGCCGATCATGAAGGCCCAGGGCCGCGGCCGGATCATCAACGTCGCCTCGGCCCATGGTCTGGTCGCCAGCCCCTTCAAGTCGGCCTATGTCGCCGCCAAGCACGGCGTGATCGGCCTGACCAAGACCGTCGGGCTGGAACTGGCGCGCGAGGGCATCACCTGCAACGCCATCTGCCCCGGCTTTGTTGAAACGCCTATCGTCGACAAGCAGATCGCCGATCAGGCCCGTACCCATGGCATTTCAAAGGACCGCGTGCTCGAGGAGATCATCCTCAAGTCGCAGCCGACCAAGCGGTTTGTGACGACTGACGAACTGGTCGGCATCTTCCTGTATCTGGTCTCCGACCTCGGGGCGTCCGCCAACGGCACCGCCTTCTCGATCGACGGTGGCTGGACGGCGCAATAGGGCGGATGGCCCGTAAAGCCCCTCCCCCGCCGGTCTGCCTGGCCCTGCAGGGCGGAGGCTCGCATGGCGCCTTCCAATGGGGGGTTCTGGACAGATTGCTAGAGACCGGGGCGCTGGATTTCCGCGCCGTCACCTGTGCCTCGGCCGGGGCGATGAACGCCGCAGCATTGATCACGGGGCTCGAGGCCGGCGGCTTCGACGGCGCCCGTACAGCGCTGGACAAGCTGTGGCGCGAGATCAACCTGTCCGGCGGCCGCAATGTCTTTGGTGACAGCTCGATCTGGAGCGCGACCTTCAGCCCGGCCTGGATGAAGGACACGCCATTGTGGCGGTCGGCCGAAAGCCTAGCGATGAGCATGTCGCCCTATCAATTCAATCCGTTCAACCTCAATCCTCTCAGACGGGTTCTGGACACGGTCGTGGATTTCGCGGCGGTGCAGCGGTCGGACATCCAGCTGTTCGTGGCCACCACGGCGGTCAAACAGGGTCGGGTCCGCCTGTTCGACAATACCGAGCTGTCGATCGATGTGCTGCTGGCCTCGGCCTGTCTGCCGCATCTGTTCCAGGCGGTCGAGATCGAGGGTGAGCCCTACTGGGACGGCGGCTATCTGGCCAATCCGCCGCTGTGGCCGCTGTTCTACGCCTCGACCCCCGACGACATCCTGCTGCTGCCGCTCAACCCGTTCCGGCGGGACGAGACGCCCCGCGACGCCGATGTGATCATGGATCGGCTGAACGAGATCGTCTTCAACGCCCCGCTGGTGGCGGAATTGCGCGCGGTCGCCTTTGTCCAGGACCTGATCGAGGCCGGGCGGCTGAACCAGACGGGCGACGACGGCTATCGCAAGCTTCGCATGCACGCCATCGAGGCCGATCCCCACCTGTCGGACCTGCCGCTGCGGTCGAAATTCGACACGGAATGGACCTTCCTCAACCGGCTCAAGGACAAGGGCCGGGCCGCAGCGGATGTCTGGATCGCCGACTGTCTGGCCCACGTCGGCAAGACGCCGAGCGTCGACCTGAAGGCCCGCTTCCTCTAGCCGATAAACCCCGCAGCCCGGCGCAGGCGGTCATTGATGGCCTCGCCCAGACCCGTGTCAGGGATGGGCGATACGGCGATACCCACCGGATGTTCGCGGTCGGCTTTCCGCAACAGGCGGAACAGACGGGCGGCGGCCTCGGTCAGCTCGCCTGTCGGGCTGAGGCTCCAGCCCGCCTCGCCAACGCCGGGGCCGAACCCCAACAAGATCTCGCCGGGTCGGGCTTCGTCGGCCTCGATCCGGACCGGCGCGTCGGGCGCATAGTGAAGCGTCAGTCGCCCGGGCGACCGGTGCCCCTCCCCGGCGTCGGCCTCGAGCGGACCAACCACGGCCTCAAGCTCGGCCCGTGTAACGCTGCCCGGACGCAGCAGACGCGGGCGATCCCCCAGCAGCGATACGACCGTGCTCTCCAGCCCGACCGCGCAGTCGCCGCCGTCCAGTGCCACCGAAGCCGACGGGCCGGTTTCCCCGACGGCATCGGCAAAGGTCGTGGGGCTGGGACGGCCCGAGCGGTTGGCCGAAGGGGCCACGACGGGGCCGCCAAACGCCCCGATGACCGCACGCGCCAGCGGGTGTCCGGGCACCCGCACCGCCACACTGTCCAGTCCCGCCCTTGCGAGGTCACAGACCAGACTGTCGCGCAGGGTTGGAAGCACCAGCGTCAACGGACCGGGCCAGAACCGGTCCGCGAGTATCCCGGCCATGGGGGACATCTCGCCGACCCGCGCCGCCGCCCCGGTGCTGTCGACATGGGCGATCAGGGGATTGAAACGCGGGCGCCCCTTGGCAGCGAAGATCCGGGCCACGGCCTCGGCATTCGCCGCATCGGCGGCCAGCCCGTAGACCGTCTCGGTCGGCAGCAGCACCAGATCTCCGCGCGAGAGGGCCGCGGCGGCCTCCGCGACCGGATCGCTCACGGTCGGCGGGGAATGAAGGGCAGCATCCGGTGCAGCACATTGTCACGGTCGACGAAGTGATGCTTCAGCGCCCCGAGGATGTGCAGGGCCAGCAGGACATAGAGGATCTTGGCGCCGAGCTCATGCATGTCCATGAACCGCCCCGCCGCCTCGCGCCCGCCGGGGATCGGCAAGAGAGGCCAGTTGAACAGCCCGAACCAGTCGATGTCGCGCCCGGCGGCCGAGGACGCTGCCCATCCTCCGAGGGGCATGCCGATCAGCACTCCGTAGAACAGAAGATGCGTCACGCGGGCCAGACTCTTCTGCCACCGGGGCATCTCGGCAGGCAGGGGAATGGCCGGATTGGCGATCCGCCAGCCCAGGCGCACGAGGGTCAGGACCAGGATCGAGAGCCCCACGGACTTGTGCCACATCACAAAGGATCGACTGAGGTCCCCCTCGGTCGCGTCATGCGCCATGATCAGGGCGATCTGACCGATCACCATCAGGGCGATCAGCCAGTGCAGGATCAGGGACACCTGCGAGTATCGATTCCGGGGCTCAGCCATGTCTTCCCTTCCGTGACGGCAGTGGACCAAACTTGGCAAATGCAGCGATCCCGGCCAAGTGTCGGCCCAATCGTATCGCTACCTGTTCGATCAAGGGAGTCCCAATGAGCTACCGCGCCCCGCTTCGCGACCTGGGTTTCACCCTGAAGCACGTCCTTGGCCTCGAGGACCTTCAGGCTACCGGGGCATACCCTGACCTTGACGCTGATGTGGTCGACGCGGTGCTGGAAGCCGCCGGTCAGGTGTCAGAGGGCACGCTGGCGCCGTTGAACGTGTCAGGGGACCGCGCAGGCTCGCGGCTGGAAGGCGACGGGGTGATTCCCGCACCGGGCTTTGGCGAGGCCTACCGCACCTTTGTCGAGGGCGGCTGGATGGGTCTGGCCGCGCCGACGGCGCACGGTGGCCAGGGCCTGCCCAAGGCGCTGGAGCTGGCGGCGTTCGAGACTGTGCACTCGGCCAATATGGCCTTTGGCCTGTGTCCCATGTTGTCGCTGGCGGCCATCGAGGCGCTGGAGGCCCACGGCACGGAAGCCCAGAAGACGACCTATCTGGAGAAGCTCATCTCGGGTGAATGGACCGGCGCCATGGTCCTGACCGAGCCCAATGCCGGCTCGGACCTCGGCGCCCTGACAGCCACGGCAACGCCCAATGGCGACGGCACCTACAGCCTCAACGGCCAGAAGATCTACATCACCTGGGGCGACCACGACATGACAGACAATATCGTCCACATGGTGCTCGCCCGCCTGCCCGACGCGCCACCGGGGCCCAAGGGGATCAGCCTGTTCCTTGCGCCGAAGTACCTGCTGAACACCGACGGCTCGCGGGGCGAGCGCAACGCCTTCCGGCCTGTCGGGGTCGAGCACAAGCTGGGCATCCACGCCTCGCCTACCTGCGTCATGGCCTATGAGGGTGCCACCGCCGAACTGGTCGGCCGTCCCAATGAAGGGCTGGCCCATATGTTCACCATGATGAACGCGGCGCGGGTCGCCGTGGGCGTCGAGGGTGTGGGCATCGCCGAGCGCGCCTATCAGCATGCCCTCGCCTATGCGGCCGAGCGTCGGCAGGGCCGCTCTGTCTGGACCGGTGAGGCCTCGGCCCCGATTATCGACCACCCCGATGTGCGCCGCACGCTCTCGGTCATGAAGGCACGGATCGCTGCCGGCCGCGCGATCTGTCTGGCCACGGGTATGGCCGCTGATCTCGCCCGCAGCTCGGCCGACGCGGAGGTTGCCCGGCAATGGAAGGGCCGCGAGGACCTGCTCACCCCGATCGCCAAGGCCTGGGCGACCGACATGGGCGTCGAGGTTGCCTCCATGGGCCTTCAGATTCACGGCGGCATGGGGTTCATCGAGGAGACCGGGGCAGCCCAATACTATCGCGATGCCCGTATCGCCCCGATCTATGAGGGCACCAACGGCATCCAGGCCATGGATCTGGTCGGGCGCAAGCTGTCGCAGGACGGCGGCGCCGCCGCGCGCCTCCTCATCGAGGAGATGAAGACAGTCCTGACGCCGCTGGCCGGTCTCTATGACGGCAAGCCGGTCGAGCGGATGGCCAATGCCCTGTCTGCGGTTGAGGACGCCACCCTGTGGCTGCTGGACCGCAAGGCGGCCGAGGACGGCACCGCCGATGTGCTGGCGGCCGCCGACGCCTATCTGAAGCTGATGGGCGACGTCATCGGCGGCTGGTTCCTGGCGCGCGGCGCCCTGGCCGCACAGGCGCTGAAGGCCAGGGACGAGGGCGACGCCGAATGGCTGGACGGCCGGATCGCCCTTTACGAAGTCTATGCCGCCAATGCGCTCGGCCATGTGTCCAGCCGCCTGGCCGCCATCGGCCAGGGCGGCGACCTGCTGCTGCGGATGACCCCGGCGGTGCTGGCCCCCTGAAACCCTTCATGGCCATTTGTTCATTTGACGCCTTCGCGCGGCGCCGATCATGGTGCCCGCTCCTGATTTCCGTCCCTTGCTGGAGCCTGTCATGAACCGTCGGCAGATGATCGCGTCCACCGCCGCCACCGCCCTTGCGGCCGCCGCCTCCCCGACCCTTGCCCGCCCTGCGAAAGGCTCCCTGCCCGACATGCCCGTGCCCCCCGTCGCCAAGAAGATCCCGGTCACCATCGAACAGCTGGGCCGCGTCCGCGTGGACGAGTACCAGTGGATGAAGGACGACAACTGGCAGGCGGTGCTGCGCGACCCGACCCTGATCAAGGCCGACGTCAAGGAACACCTCGAGGCCGAGAACGCCTATCGCGAAGCCATGATGGCCTCGACCGAGCCGCTTCAGGCCACGATGTTCGAGGAGATGAAGGGCCGCATCAAGGAAGCCGACAGCTCTGTCCCGTCTCCCGATGGCCAATGGGAGTACTACACCGAGTACAAGACCGGCGATCAGCATCCCCGCTACATGCGCGTCGAGCGCCAGGGGACGTGGATCGAGGACGGTCAGCCGGTCACCCGAAATTTCGTCGTCGCGCCGACGCCGCAGCTTCTGCTCGACGCCAACGTCCTGGCCGAGGGCAAGGCCTATTCCGACGTCGGCGACATCGCTTGGACACCCGACCACAGTCTGTTCGGCTATTCCGAGGATGCGCAGGGCTCGGAGGTCTATCGCATCTACGTCAAGGATCTGGCGACCGGCCAGCTGGTGGGCGAGCCGATCGAGTCGGCCTCGGGCGGCCTGACCTTCTCGCCGGACAGCCAGTGGATTTTCTGGACCAACCGCAACGACAACGGACGCCCCGACAAGATCTTCCGCCGCCCGGCGCGCGGCGGGGCCATCACCCTGGTCTACGAGGAAGAGGACGAGGGCATGTTCATCGGCGTCGGGCGAACGTCCGATGACCGCTTCATGATCATCGGCATCGGCGATCAGGAGACCTCCGAGACCCGCTTCATCCCTGCAGACGACATCACCGGCACGCCGCGCGTGCTGGAGCCCCGTCAGGTGGCCCGCAAATACGACGCCGACCACTGGGGCGACCGCTGGGTCATCCACACCAATGCCGACGACGCGATCGACTTCAAGGTGTGCGAGGCGCCGACGGCCACGCCGGGCAAGTCGCACTGGCGCGACCTGATCCCCCACACCCCGGGGCGGTACATCGAGGGCATCTCGCTGGTGAAGGACTTCATCGCCCGCCAGGAGCGCGCCGATGCCAACACCCGGATCGTGATCCGCGACCGGGCCGGCGCTGAGCACGAGATCGCCGTCGACGAGCCCGCCTATTCGCTCAATCTGGGCGGGGCATCCGAGTTCGACACCACGGTCATGCGCTATGGCTACAATTCGCCGTCCACCCCGACCTCGACCTATGACTACGATCTGGCGACGCGCGAGCGGACCCTCCGCAAGGTTCAGGAGATCCCCTCGGGTCACAATCCGGCAGACTATATGGTCGAGCGCCTGAATGCCCCCGCCAGCGACGGCCAACTGGTGCCGGTCACCATCGTCCGCCGCAAGACGACGCCGGTAGACGGCTCTGCGCCCCTGCTGCTGTATGGCTACGGCTCCTATGGCATCCCCATGTCCGCCAGCTTCTCGACCAACCGGCTGTCGCTGGTGGATCGCGGCTGGATCTACGCCATCGCCCATGTGCGCGGCGGCTCGGACAAGGGCTGGGGCTGGTTCCTGGATGCCCGCCGCTTCACCAAGAAGAACACCTTCACCGACTTCATCGCTGCGGCCGAGCACCTGATCTCGTCCGGGCACGGCAAGGCTGGCCATATCGTCGCCCAGGGCGGTTCGGCCGGGGGCCTGCTGATGGGCGCCGTCAACAACATGCGCCCTGACCTCTGGGCCGGGGTGATCGGTCAGGTGCCGTTTGTCGATGTGATCAACACCATGAGCGATGTCAGCCTGCCGCTGACTCCGCCTGAATGGCCCGAATGGGGCAATCCGATCGAAGATCCCGAGGCCTACGACTACATCGCCAGCTACAGCCCGTATGACAACATCGAGGCCAAGGCCTATCCGGCGGTGCTGGCCACCGGCGGTCTGTCGGACCCGCGCGTGACCTATTGGGAGCCCGAGAAGTGGGTCGCCCGCCTGCGCCCCGCCACCACCTCGGGCATGCCGGTTCTGCTCAAGATCAATATGGAGGCCGGCCACGCCGGGTCTTCGGGCCGCTTCGACTATCTGAAGGAAGTCGCCCACGACTACGCCTTCGCCATCTGGGCCATCGACAAGGGCTGGCAGCAGAGCTGAGGTGTCTTCAGTGAGGGGCGATGTCACCCGGTGGTGTGCGTAGCCACGGCGCGAGCTTCAGGCGCCGCGGCGGACATGAGATGTCGCCCGACATCCGGAAGCGGCGGGCGAAATCGACCACATCACGCAGGGTCGCCTCGTCGAACGGCTTGCAGACAACGCCTAGCGCGCCTGCGAATCCCTCGGGGATCTGTTCGGGGTTGGCGGTCATGAAGACCACAGCCACGCCGTGGCACTCGACCAGGTCATGTGCGACCTGCGGGCCGGTCAGGCCATCCAGCAGGTTGACGTCAACGAGGGCGAGGTCGGGCTCATGTCGTCGCGCCAGCATGCGGGCGCTGGCCTGATCCATGGCAAGACCGACCACCTCACAGTCGTAGTCGGCCAGCATCAACTCCAGCTCCATCGCCAGGATGGGCTGGTCCTCGACGACCAATACCTTGATGTCCTTGGGTGGATTAAGATTCAACGCTACTACCCAGGGCCGCTGAACAGGGCGACGGCATAGACCAAAGACCGCAATTGTCCGATTGCGTACACATCCAACGCACCTGTATCGGATTGGTTCGACCTTTGCTATTCACCCCGCCGGGGCGTGAGATCAGGGTAGAGTATGGGCGTTTCAGCAATAGATCCTCCGGGCGGGGCGCTACCGGCGTCAACGCGCGAACTGAGGCTCATCCAGACGCTCATCTCCATCCGTCTGCGGGGCGTGACGGACCCCGAGGGGCGTCGGCACATGAACTGGGTCAGCGACCTCGTCAGCGCCATGAGCCTGATGGTGGAGCGCGGCGCGAAGGCCGGAGCTCCGGACTTCGGCACCTATATGCAAGAGACCCTCGGCTTCTGGGCGAGGCTGTGCGAGTCGCGTGGGCTGAAGCTGTCGGTGAACGGGACGGTTCCCTCCCTGCCGGACACGCTGCATCTGCCGCTGGCCATCGTCCTGCACGAGATCATGGGCGAAGTGGTGCGCCACTATGAGCCCGGCGCGGTCGGCCAGGCCGCCGCTGTGGCCTTTGCGACCTCCGCGACCGATATCAGCATGGTCGTCAGCGCGACCAGCCCGGCCGGAACCGATGCGGTCCACACCGAGAGCATTGCTCTCGTAGAGGGGCTGGTCGCCCTGCTCGGAGGTCAGGTTGCCTGTTCCGAGCCCGGCGCCAGCGGATTGACCGTCAAGGTCCACCTGCCCCTCACGACGCGTCAGCTGCAGTAGGGGCTATTTGCCCTGCTCCGAGACCCGCCAGGCGGTCGTCGCGAACTGCTGGGCGCTCTCGAAGACGCCGTCACGCGAGGAATCACTGGCGCAGGCCTCACGGCGTACATCCCCCATGATCGTGCCCTCGGACAGGGCTGTCCACGAGCCGTCGCCGACGAAGTCGTCGATCACGCTGGTCCCCGACCGATCGTAGAAGCTCGATCGCAAGGTGGCATAGCGCAGCTGTGAACAGTCCATGTCGATGGTCGAGACGGCGTAGTCGAACGGGACGGCATCCGGGACCAGCGAGACCATGGCGAAGGTCACCTCGCGACGACTGCCGTTGATATCAATCGAGCTCCAGTCGACGGCCGCCACGGCCGAGTCCGACGATGACACGGCTTCCCAGCTCTGGGCCAGGACGGGGGTCGCTCCCATGACCGCCAGGGTCGCTGCAATACCGATGGATCTGAACATGTTGGCCTCTCCCTGTGAGAGGCAGAGCTTGCCCCAGGAGCAGCGAGCCGTCGAGCGCGGCTTCCTGACCAAATCTGATGGAGGCGGGCCCGGGGGCGGTGGCTGGGGAACTAGGACTCGAACCTAGAATGACGGTACCAAAAACCGTAGTGTT
>CAXICH010000002.1:0-35236 GCA_964022245.1 uncultured Alphaproteobacteria bacterium | reverse complement strand
GGCCGTCAGCCTGGCCGTATTCAAGCTGGTGGCGATCGTGATGAAGGCCGCGCCGATCGGGGCGCTCGGCGCCTTCGCCTTCACCATTGGCGCCTATGGGATCGCCTCGATCGCCAATCTGGCGGCCCTGATCGCGACCTTCTACCTGACCTCGCTGATCTTCGTGCTCGGCGTTCTGGGCCTGGTGGCCTGGGCCAACGGCTTCTCGATCTTCAAGCTGATCCGCTACCTCAAGGAAGAACTGCTGCTGGTGCTGGGCACCTCCAGTTCGGAAGCGGCCCTGCCCAGTCTGATCGCCAAGATGGAGCGGGCCGGAGCGGCCAAATCGGTCGTCGGACTGGTCGTCCCGACCGGCTATTCGTTCAATCTGGACGGCACCAACATCTATATGACGCTGGCAGCCCTGTTCATCGCCCAGGCGCTGAATATCGACCTGACCATCTGGCAGCAACTGACCCTGTTGCTGGTCGCCATGCTCAGTTCCAAGGGCGCGGCCGGGATCACCGGCGCGGGCTTCATCACCCTGGCGGCGACCCTGATGGTGGTGCCCGATGTGCCGGTCGCCGGCATGGCGCTGATCCTCGGTATCGACCGCTTCATGAGCGAGTGCCGGGCCTTGACCAATTTCATTGGCAATGCCGTGGCCACCGTCGTCGTGGCCCGCTGGGAAAAGGCGCTGGATGCCGACGCCCTGACCCTGGCGCTGAATGGCAAGCCGCAGCCGCTGGCCGCGGCACCCGATCCTGCCGCCGGGCCGGGGGATGATCTGGTTCTGGCGGACGACTGACACCGCCGAAAAACAAGAAAATCGAGGGAGGAAACCATGTCCAATACGAAACGCCAGTGGTTGATGGCCGGAACGGCCCTGCTGACCACATCGGTCTTTGCGACCGGAGCCCTTGCCCAGTCCGCGCCCGCTGCGCAGGATCCTGAGGATCAGGTCGGCGCCCGAGTCGATGACATCGTCGTGGTGGGCTCCAATATCCGGGGGGCCTCGACGACCGACGCCCTGCCCGTGGTCGTCCTTGACCGGCAGGCCATCGAGGACACCGGCGTGGTTTCCGGTGACGACCTGTTCCGGTCCATCCCGCAGATGGGCGATGTCCTGTTCGAGGCGGCCAACAATCCCCAGACCAGCAACTCGGCCCGGGGCGATGTGAACTCGGTCAACCTGCGCTCGCTGGGGGTCGGCAACACCCTGGTGCTGATCAATGGCCGTCGCATGGTCCAGCATCCGACCAGCCAGGGGACATCCGACACGGGCACCGTTCCGGTGCTGAGCTACAACTCCAACGCCATCCCGGTGGCGGGGCTGGAGCGGGTCGAGGTTCTGCTGGATGGTGCCGCGGCCATCTATGGCACCGATGCCGTGGCCGGTGTGGTCAATACGGTTATGCGGGACGACTTCGACGGCGTGACCTTTTCGACCCAGTATGGCGGGGCCGAAGGGACCGGCTTTACCGACCTCGAGGTCAATCTGTACGCCGGTCGCGACCTGGATCGCGGCAACATCTCGCTCTACGCCAGCTACACCGACCGGTCCAAGCTGTATGCGGACGAGCAGGATTACACCCGCACAGACGATCTGCGCGCGATGTTCGGCGCGTACCCCGGTTTCGAGACGACCGACGTGCCCGACGGGCGCTCGTCGCACACGCCGTGGGGCCGGTTCCAGCTGCCGGGCTTCACCTCGTCCACGCGTCCCCGCTATTTCGGCACCCGCATTGCCGCGACGTCCGGCACCTTCCGCATCCAGCCGGCCAGCTTTGGCTGCGACGGGGCGCCGCTGCCCGGTGGTCTGTGCCTTGTGTCGGGTGTCACGGCCTACAACTCGACCAATCGCGAGATGCGATACGATACCCGGGTCGACACCACAGTGCGGTCGTCGATCGAGCGGCTGAATCTGTTCGCCTCAGGCTATTATGAGCTGACGGACAGTGTGGAGCTTTTCGGCGAGGCCGGCTTCTATGCGGCCGAGAGCCACGCCATCCAGCCACCGGTCATCAATCTCAATGATCTGTGGATCCCGGCCAGCAACTACTGGAACCCTTTCGGGCCGGTGACCTTCTCTGACGGATCGCCCAATCCCAATCGCCTGCCCGGCCTGACCTTCGTTCCGGACGAAGGCCTGCCCGTCTATATGGGCAATCACCGGTTCGTTGACGCGGGCTTCCAGGACGTCGTCGTCGAGAACTATCAGGTTCGCCTGCTGGGTGGCCTGAGGGGCGAATGGGCCGGGTTCGACTGGGAAACGGCCCTGCTCTATTCGGGGGCGCGCGCGACGGACCGTTCGCCGAACGTCAACTCGACCGCCCTGCAGCAGTCCCTGGCCCTCTCGACACC
Source organism: uncultured Alphaproteobacteria bacterium (assembly GCA_964022245.1). Classification (GTDB taxonomy): domain Bacteria; phylum Pseudomonadota; class Alphaproteobacteria; order Caulobacterales; family Caulobacteraceae; genus Brevundimonas. Next base: position 32,893 of record CAXICH010000002.1, on the reverse strand, counting down.
GGACGCCTACAATCCGTTCAACGGTGGCTGTGTCGATACGCCCAGCTTTGGCGACTGCACCCCGTCGTCCCCGGTCGCCATCAACGCCATCCTGTTCCAGCTCGACCGCGTGTCCGAGACCACGCTGACGCTGGTCGACTTCAAGATGAGCCGCGGCGACCTGTGGTCCCTGCCGGGCGGGCTGGTCGGCGTCGCCTTTGGCGTCGAATTCCGTCACGAGACGCACATGGATGACCGGGACGAGAATCTGGACGGCACCTTCACCTTCACCGACATGGTGTCTGGCGAGGTCAATCTGTCCAACGTCGCCGCCGTCAGTCCCAACCCGGACACCGAGGGGAGCCGTGATGTGTTCGGGGCCTTCATCGAGTTCGCTGTGCCGGTGGTCTCGCCCGACATGAACATCCCGCTGGTCCGCAGCCTCGACGTTCAGCTGGCGGGCCGGTTCGAGGAATATTCGGACTTTGGTTCGGTGGCCAAGCCCAAGATCGCTCTCGCCTGGGACCTCGTCGACGGACTCCGCGTGCGGGCGTCCTATTCCGAAGGGTTCCGCGCGCCGAATCTGGAGCAGGTCAACGCCACCCAGTATGCGCGCCTGGCCACCAACACCGACTACATCCGGTGCGAGGCCGACCTGCGGCAGGGGAACATCACGGACTTCAACGACTGCGGTCGCACGGCCAGCGCGTCCCTGTTGATCGCGGGCAATCCGGACCTGGAGCCGGAAGAAAGCACCAACCAGTCGGTGGGCCTGGTGTTCCAGCCGACCTTCCTGCCGATCGGCTGGGGCGACTTCACCTTCACCATTGATCGCTGGCAGATCGAGCAGGAAAAGATCGTCGGTCTGCTGGGCGCCCAGACGGCACTGGCCCTCGATTATCTCCTGCGGGTTGGCGGCAGCTTCAATCCGAACGTCGTGCGCGCCGCGCCGGACGCGGATGACGACGCCCTGTTCGATGGCACCATGATCGACCCGGCCGGCACGGTGCTTTCGATCAACGACAGCTTCGTCAATCTGCTGCCGCAGACGGTCGAGGGTATTGATTTCGGCATCGACTGGTCGCTCCGGCGGACGGCGTGGGGCACCTTCAACTTCAGCCTGAACGCGTCAAAGATGCTGGAATATTCCCGCCCGGCCGGTCCGATCGTGGACCAGCTGCTGGCCGCCCGCGAGGCCGGCACGATCAATCCCCTGACACCCCTGCCGCTGACCAGCCAGTTGATCGCGGTGGACGGTCGTCCGGAATGGCGCGTGATGTCCAACGTCAACTGGAGCCACGGGCCGTGGCGGGTCGGTCTGACCGCTCACTACATCTCCGAGATCGAACAGCCTGATCTGCTGAGCGATGCCGGCGATCCGTGGGTGGTGGAAGATCAACTGACCTTCAACCTCTATGGCCAGTACGAGTTCGAGAACTTCGGACCGGCCTCGGGCGCCCGTCTTCGCGTCGGGGTTCGCGATCTCACCGATGAAGGTCCGCCGCTGGCCGAGGGCGGCTATCTAGGGTCTGTTCACCGGCCCTATGGACGCTATTTTTACGCCAGCGTGGCCAAGACCTTCTGATGAGAACCGGTTCCGCCCCGATGTCTGAACAGGGTCTCTGGCGCCGGACCCTTGTCGGAGTGGTTGCCGCCGTGGCTCTGGGCGCATGCTCGCAGACCGCCAGCGCGCGTCCGGGCCAGCCGGTCGGTCCCGAGCCCATCGACTGCCCCCGGTCGGTCGGCGCCGGCGTCACCTGCCTGTCGCTGCAGGACGAGGCCGGGGCCTGGCTGATCATCGCCCGGCCAGACAACTGGAACGGCAGCCTGATCGTCCACGCGCACGGCGGCCCTCGCCTGGGCGAGCCGGAGCGGGAGGACTCGCTGGAGGATCTCGACCGGTTCTCGGTCATGGTGCGTGAGGGCTATGCCTGGGTCGGGTCGTCATACCGCCGCGGAGGCTACGGCGTCCGCTCGGCCGCCGAGGATGTCGACCGCAGCCGTGCCGTCTTCTGGGACCTGTTCGGGCGGCCGGAACGCACCCTGCTGCACGGCCAGTCATGGGGCGGCAATGTCGCGGCCAAGGCGGCGGAACTGTATGGCACGGACGAGGCCGGGGGGCTGACCTATGACGGGATGCTGCTCACCAACGGCGTCCTGAACGGGGGTACCCGCGCCTATCAGTTCCGCGCCGACCTCAGGGCGGTCTATCAGTATGTCTGCGGCAACCATCCGGCGCCGTCCGATCCGCAGTATCCCGTGTGGCAGGGCCTGCCCGCCGGCGCGCGCATGACCCGGGCCGAGTTGCGACGTCGCGTCGTCGATTGCACCGGTATCGGGCTGTCGGGCCGCGACCGCACGGCCCGGCAGAGCCGCAGGAAGCGCGAGCTTCTGGCCATCACGGGCCTCGAGGAGGACGAGCTGATCGCCCATATGAATTGGGCCACCTTCACCTTTCAGGATCTGGTGCAGGTGCGACTGGGCGGCCGCAACCCGTTCGACAACAGCCGCACGGTCTACAGCGGCTCGTCTGACGATGCGGCCCTCAACGCCGGGATCGAGCGCTTTACCGCCGATCCGGAGGCCGTGGCCATGCTGGCCCATGACGCCGACCTGACCGGTCAGATCGTGGCGCCGACGGTGACCCTGCACGCCCTGCACGACCCAACGGTCTTTTTTGCAGCCGAGGCCGTCTATGCCGAGACTGTTGCGTCCGCTGGCCGGTCGCACCTGCTGGTTCAGGTCGCCACTGATGAGGACCAGCACAGCAAGCTGGAGGATTCTGGCTATCTCACGGTGCTCGCCGCGCTTGAGCGCTGGATCGACACCGGTGAACGCCCTGACCCGGCCGGGTTCCAGCAGGCGTGTGCCGCCGACCATGCACCGCGCACCTGCCGCTTCGTGCCGCCGCCGCAGCCCTGACTGGCCGCCTCTGCCCGGTGAACGGGGCCGGGCGAACCCCGGGCCGTCTGGGGTGTTCTGACTCCGCAAAAGGGAGTCATTCATGGCCGCGCGCGCTTACTGGCAGGGCAATATCCGCCTCGCCCTGGTATCCATTCCGGTCGAAATCTACGCGGCGGTGAAGTCCGGCGCGTCGATCAGCTTCCGCCAGATCCACGAGCCGTCGGGCAAGCCGATCTCGTATGAAAAGGTCGTGTCCGGCCTCGGCCCCGTCGATAGGGACGAGATCGTGAAGGGCTATGAGGTCTCGAAAGGGAACTACGTCCTGCTCGACGACGACGAGATCGAGGCTGTCCGCATCGAGAGCAAGAAGACACTGGACCTCGTCCAGTTCGTCGAGGCCCACGAGATCGACCCCCTCTATTTCGAAAAGCCGTACTACGTCGTGCCCGCCGACGATCTGGCCGAAGAGGCCTTCATCGTCCTGCGCGAGGCCCTGCGCGGGGCGAAGAAGATCGCCCTGGGCCAGCTGTCGGTGCGGGGTCACGAGAAGCTCGTGGCGCTCAAGCCCTGCGGCAAGGGCATCCTGCTGGAGACCCTGCGCTACGGCGACGAGGTCCGTCAGGGCCAGTCCTTCTTCAAGGGCATTGGCACGGACAAGCCCGAAAAGGACCTGATCGATCTGGCCAGCTCGCTGATCGAGCAGAAGACGGCGCCCTTTAACGCCTCGGAATTCCACGACCGTTACGTCGACGCCCTGAAAAAGCTGGTCGAGAAGAAGGCCAGGGCGAAGGGCAAGAAGGTCCTCGAGGACGTCGACGAGCCCGCCGCTGCGGCCGGCGGCAATGTCATCGACCTGATGGCCGCGCTCAAGAAGTCGGTCGGCGACAGCAAGGGTAAGTCTGCGTCGAGGAAGACCACCACGCGCAAGACCTCGACCCGCAAGACGCCGGCGAAGAAGCGGGCCTGATCCATGGCGACGAAGGCGCGGTCAAAGGCGAAGACCCGGGCCGACGACCTGCTCGCGGAGTACAATCGCAAGCGCGACTTCGACCGCACCGCCGAACCGCGCGGCGAGGTCGGGACCGGCACGGGCGACCGCTTTCTGGTCCAGAAACACGATGCCACCCGCCTGCACTGGGACCTGCGCCTGGAAGTGGACGGCGTCCTGAAAAGCTGGGCGGTGACCAAGGGCCCCTCGACCGATCCGGACATCAAGCGTCTCGCGGTTCGCACCGAGGATCACCCCCTGTCCTATGGCCGGTTCGAGGGCATCATCCCGAAGGGCGAATATGGCGGCGGCACCGTCATGCTGTGGGACGAAGGCCGGTGGGAGCCGATCGAGGGCAAATCCGCTGCCGATCTTGAGGACGGCCACCTCCACTTCATCGTCCACGGTCAACGGATGAAGGGCGAGTGGCTGCTGATCCGCCTCAAACCGCGCAAGGGCGAGAAGCGCGAGAACTGGCTTTTGCGCAAGATCAGCGATGCCCATGCCGCGCCCGGCGACGGTCTGGTCGAGACGGCCCTGACCAGTGTGCTGACCGGCCGAACCATGGCCGAGATCGCCGCCGACACCGACGGGAAACACCCTTTGGCCGGCAAGGACGATGACGCCTTCGCCCGCGAGATGGCCCGCGCCGCGGACCACACGAACAAGGCCAGGAAGCCGAAGAGGCGCACGGCGGCCAGGGCTCCCGCCTTCCGGTCACCCCAGCTGGCGACCCTCGTCGATGCCGTGCCTACCAGCAACGACTGGATGCACGAGATCAAGTTCGACGGTTATCGCGCGCTGGTCTCGGCGAAGGGGCCGGACGTGTCCGTCTTTACCCGCACCGGCAAGGACTGGACGGACAAGTTCGGCCCGCTGGTCGAGGTCATCCGGGGACTGGACCTGCCGCCCTGCCTGATCGACGGCGAGATCGTCGCCTATGACGCCAAGGGCAACCCGGACTTTTCGTCTCTGCAGGCCGTGCTCAAACGGGGGAAGGGCAGCCAGACCGCCGATGACGCCCTGGCCTTTCACGCCTTTGACCTGCTGTTGCTGGACGGCGAGGACCTGACGCCGCTTCCCAATGTCGAGCGCAAGGAGCGGCTGGAGGCCCTGCTGCGCGCGGCCGAACCCCCGATCCATGTCGCCGACCATCTGATCGGCGCGGGCGAAACCCTCTACGCCTCGCTGTGCAAGGCGGGGCAGGAGGGCATCATCTCCAAGCGCATCGACGCGCCTTACCGGTCCCGCCGCACCCGCGACTGGGTGAAGGTCAAATGCACGCTGCGGCAAGAGTTTGTCATCATCGGCTGGAAGGCCTCCTCGGCGCGCGGCCGCCCGTTCGCCTCCCTGCTGCTGGCCCAGAAGGACGGCGACGACTGGATCTACAAGGGCAATGTCGGCACCGGCTTTACCCAGGAGGCCATGGAGGACCTGGCCGGGCGGATGCAGCGGCTGGAGCGCAAGACTCCGCCCGCAGAGGTTGACCGGGCCAGCGCGCGCGGCGTCACATGGCTGACCCCGCGACTGGTGGCCGAGGTGGCCTTTGCCGAGTTTACCGCCGACGGCAATGTCCGCCACGGCAGCTTCCTCGGCCTGCGCGAGGACAAGCCTGCCACCGCCGTGAAGCCCGAGCGCGCCCGGGCCGCCCGCCCCGCCGCCACCCGCCCGGTCAAGATCAGCAGCGCCGATCGCATCATCTTTCCCGGCAGCGGCCAGACCAAGGGCCAGCTGGCCGACTACTACGCGGCGATGGCGCCGCTCATGCTGCCGTTCGCTGCCCGTCGCCCGATCAGCCTGGTGCGGTGTCCGCAGGGCAGGGCCCGCAAATGCTTCTTCCAGAAGCACGACAGCGGCAGCTTCGGCCCCCATGTTCACGGCGTCCCGATCCGCGAAAAGGACGGCGGCACCGAGGACTATCTCTATATCGAGGACGCGGCCGGTCTGGTCGCCTGCGTCCAGATGGGCACCATCGAATTCCACGCCTGGGCCTGCCGGACCGATGCCATCGAGGCGCCCGACCGGATGATCTTTGACCTCGACCCGGATGAAGGGCTCGATTTCGGAGATGTGGTCAGCGCCGCGGGCGACATCCGCCGCCGCCTGTCCGATCTGGGTCTGGTCAGTTTCGCCATGCTGTCAGGCGGCAAGGGGGTGCACGTAGTCGTGCCCCTGTCCCCCGGCCATGACTGGGAGGCGCACAAGGACTTCGCCCGCCGCTTCGCCGGAGCCCTCGCCCTGGCCGAGCCGGACCGCTTCGTCGCCACCATGAGCAAGGCCAAGCGCAAGGGCCGCATTTTCATCGACTGGTTGCGCAACCAGCGCGGAAGTACGGCGGTTCTTCCCTACTCGGCGCGCGCTCGGCCGGGGGCTCCGGTGGCTGTGCCCGTAGCGTGGGATGAGCTCGAGCGTATGGAGCACGCCCATCCCTGTACCATCGCCGATGCCGACACCCTGATCGACCGGTCAGGCGACAAGGCCCTGACCGGCTGGGGCTTTGCCAGCCAGACCCTGCCGGACGTCTGACGCGCGGCCGACCCTGAGCGCTACACGCACCTCGCCTTGAAACCAGCCGGCCGCCCGGCCTCAGGTTTGCACTGGCCACCTCGCGTCGAACCTGTCTAGGTTGCGACGGTTCAATCAGGGGAGGGGCCTTTGAAAGGCACGATACAGGCGCTGGACGGTGACGTTGGCGAGATATCCGGGGACAATAAGGTCATCTATGGCTTCGGCACAGCCGACCTCGAGGCCGGTATGCGAGCAGAAGTCGGTCAAAGGGTGGTGTTCCTCGTCGACGACAACAACCGCGCGGTCCAGGTCATGCCCATGGCCGAGCCGGGGCAGGTGTCGGCGCGTTCCCGCTTCGAGATGAGCAATGTCCTTGAGTTGACGTTCTCGGCGATCGGGAAGAACGCCCTGATCTTTTTCGGTGCAGCTACCCTGCTGGTCGGCCTGCCGACCCTTCTGATCGGCCTCTGGAGTCTCCAGCTTGCCGACCCCTATGGCTTTGCCTCGACAGAGGGCGCGCTCGTGACCTTCGCGGGCTTCGTTGTCAGCGCCCTCGGAGGAATTCTGCTGCAGGGCACGGTGCTCAAGGCGGCGATCAACGGATTCAACGGCAAGAAGACCAGTTTCGGAGACGCCCTTGCGACCGGGCTTGGCCGCTTCCTGCCGCTGCTGGGTGCCGGCATCATGGTCGGCCTGGGCACAACGCTCGGCTATATTCTTCTGATCGTGCCCGGTGTGATCCTCAGCATCATGTGGGTGGTGACGGCGCCGGTTATCGTCGGGGAGAAGGAAGGTGTGTTCTCGGCCATGGGACGTAGTCGCGACCTGACGCGAAACCATCGCTGGGCCATTCTCTTCCTGATCATCGTCTATTTCATTGCCGCCTGGATCATGACCGGGGCAGCAAGCTTCCTCGGCGCAGCCGTCGGCGCGGCGGGCGCCACCGAGCAGTTCTACCTGCTGGCTGTGGTCGATGCGGTGATCGCCGTTGTGATCAGTGTGCTCAGCTCGGCCGGCATCTCTGCCCTCTATTTTGAGCTGCGCACGAGCAAGGAGGGCATGGTGCCCGACCAGATCGCGTCGATCTTCGACTAGGGAAGGCGACCGTCAGACGTCGTGCTTGTCGCGGCGTCTGACGCCCATCAGCAGCCGCTGTTCCAGCCGCTCGCGCAGGGCGGCGTAATAGGCGCTGAGGAAATCGCGGGGATGATGGTCGGCGGTTCGCTTCCAGCCGATCTTGGCCTCGATACGCTCGCCCACGACCCTGAGCGTCGCGCGCTGGTTCTGGCGCAGGACCGTCTCCAGAACCTGAAGCTCGTGGACACCGTAGGCATCAAGCTGGGCAGTCGTGAAGGCATAGGCGTCGCGGTGCCGGACACTCTCGTCGGCCATATCCTTCATCAGCTTCCGGCCGGGAGTCCGGATGACCCAGGTGCCGCCGATCAGGTCCCCGGCGCGAAGGCGGTCATGATTGAACAGGGGAAACAGCACAAAGATCGACGCCCAGACCAAGGTCAGAAGGGCGATCCATCCGTCCACCCTGTCCTGCCCGACATAGGTCACGATGAGTGACAGGGGCACGAACACTTCCAGCTCGCGCATGGCATTGCGGGCAAAGACCGACTCAGCCTTCAGGCGCCCGCCATCACGGGCTGCGACCCGGAGCCCCATCAGCCGTTTTCCGGGTGTCGCCCCGGCGGGCGAGAGTTCAAAGGCGGTGAAATAGAAATTCCGCAGTACAAAGAAGGCCAGCAGCCAGATCACGAACATGACCTCTGCCCCGGACATGCCCCCCGCCACTGCCGCTCCAAGGCCCATCAGCCCGGCCACCAGGGTGACGACGACCAGCACCAGGACGATGATCCCCACGTCCAGAAGAAAGGCACCGAGCCTCTGACCGGCATTGGCAATGTGCAACCGCAGATCGACGCCTTCCGGCGTGACGAGGGTCCTTTGGGACCCGGAGGTCGTTCGGGATGCCCGGCTCATGACGAGGTCGTCCGGCGCGGGGCGTAGAAATAGCCAAGCCAGACTACGCCGGTGAACCCGGCGACCGCATAGCGCAGGGCGGTGTCAGCGATCAGTTGCCGGCCGAAGCCTTCCAGCAACCCGGCGACAAACAGCATGACCACGACGCCGACCATCGCAAGGGCTGCGGTCCGTCCGGACTCAGCCAGGGCATCAACCCGATGGCGGGCCCCGGGAAAGGCCATCGTCCAGCCGATCCTCAGGCCCGCAGCCCCCGCCAGGGCGACCGCAAACAGCTCGGTGACCCCATGGATCGCCAGCCATCCTCCCAGTTCGACGCCCAGCCCCCGACTGACGAAGACAGCGACAAACGCGCCGAGCACGGCACCATTGTAGAGAATCAGCATCGCGCTCGGCAGACCCAGGGCAAAGCCGAGCGCAAAGGCCAGCAGTGCGACCTGGGCATTGTGGGTGAACAGCATGGCCGCGAACGCGGACAAGCCCTCGCCGTCCCCGGTCCCGTCCAGCGTTGACCGCAGGCTCTCCGTGGAAGACGCCGGACCTCGCTCTCCGGCCAGGCTTTCCGGGACGAAGGCGTGGAACCAGTCCGGTTCGGCCCAGACCAGTCCGCCCGCGATCAGAGCCCCCAGTCCCATCAGCGCCACGGCCACCAGGGTCTCACGCCAGAGGGCTCGAACGGACCGGGGCCAGTCTCTCCTGAAAAAAGTGGCGATCCTTCCGGCCAGAGAAGCCCGCGAGCCGTAGACAAAGAAGTAGGCGCGTGCCGACAGGGTCTCCAGATAATCGATCAGGCCCTGGTCCAGCGAGGTCTCGCGCGCCACTGAAAGGGCCGACAGGGTGGACCGGTACAGGACGGGAATTTCGAGAATTTCGGCATCGCTGAGGCGTGCGAGCGATCGCTTTTCAGCCTTGTCGACCAAAGCCTCAAGGCGGCGCCATTCGGCTTCCCGCTGCCGGCGGAAGCGCTGGCTTTTGAGCTCGGGGGCGAGGGGTGTGTCGGTCACAGAAGGTCCCTTCGCTTCAGGTCAAGATAGGCTTCGACGACCTCGGGCCCCATGCGTTCGGCCGGGGCATCAACGATGTGAACACCCATGCGGCGCAGGCGCGTGATGACCACGTCCCGCTCCCGGGTCATCGCCGCCGCGACGACGGCGCGCGAGACGTCGTCCGGTGTCTCCGGAGCGGTGGCCGCGAGGCTTTCGAGCTCTTCGTCCCGCAGCACGACGAACAACACGAGATGACGTCGCAACAGCCGCCCGACCGACTCAATCATCAGTTCCGCCGAGGTCGTGTCAGTGAAGTCGGTGAAGACCATGATCAGGGAGCGGCGCTGCAACTGGCTCGACAGGTGCGACAGGCCGAGGGTGTAATTGGTCTCATGGACGGAATAGTCCACCCGGGCGGCCATCCGCTGCAGGGTGCGGAAGGCTCCCGGTCCTGTGACGATGCCGGTGGAAAGCCGCGGCGCGGAGTCGAAGGCATAAAGGCCTATCCGGTCGCCCATCTTCAGTCCGGCCAGGGCCACCAGAAGGGCCACATGGATGAATCGGTCGATGCGCGGCATGCCACTGACCGGCTCGCTGCCGGACCGACCACTGTCGAGCGCCAGCACGATGTTGTTGTTGCGCTCGGACCGGAATTCCTTGGCCAGCAGGGCAGCGTGGCGGGCCGACTGTTTCCAGTCGATCGTGCGCCGGTCCATGCCGGGCTGGAATTCATGGAGGGCCTGAAACTCGGACCCTTCGCCCCGGTCGCGCTGGATCCGTGTTCCGGTCTGGGCGTCCCGGGCGAACAGGGTCAGGGCCCGGTCGCGCACCCATTCCAGGTCGGTGTGAACCGGAACGGTCAGGCCGGGCGCAAAGGTCTTTTGCTTGTACGCCAGCCCCAGCGGACCTCGCCAGCGCAGCCGCAGGGTCTCCACGGGCGCGTCTCCGCGCCGCAGCGGTGTGAAGAAAAATTCGGGCGCCGTGGCTCGACCCTCGACCGGGGCTGAGCGGCTCGCCGGCTCCAGTCCCAGCGTCCCCTGACCCGCGACCATGGCCTCGACCGTCCGGGGGACCGGACCGCGCCCTCCGAAGTGCAGCGCCAGCGACAGCTTGCCCGCCCGACCGACGGCTGCCTCGACAGGCGGCGGGGCTTCCAGCTTCAGGCTGGACCGGGATCCGGCCAGCATCGCGTCGACCGCAACCAGGGCGACCAGGGCGGCAATCCAGACCGGACCCAGCCCCCAGCCGGCCGGCGTGAGCACTCCTGCCAGCAGGGCAGCGGGGACACCCGCTCCCATCAGGATCACGGCTCGCCGGGTGGGATAGATCACCGGGGCGCCGCTACCTGTTCGATCAGATTGCCGAGCACCTGCTCGATACGACGGCCCTCGATTTCGGCAGCCGGCGACAGGACCAGGCGATGGCGCAGGGCCGGCAGGGCCAGGGTCTTCACATCATCGGGAATGACATAGTCCCGGGCGTCCAGGGCCGCCCGCGCCCGCGCGGCGCGGGCCAGCATGGTTCCCGCCCGCGGAGAGGCGCCGACATCGATATCCGGCGAGGTCCGGGTCGCCCGGATCAGGTCGGTGATGTAGCCGATGACCTCTTCGGTCAGCCGTACCGAGGCCGCAGCCGTTACGGCGGAGTCGATCGTCTTGCGGTTTGCCACGCACTCGACGCCCAGGCTGGCCGGGTCCAGTCGTCCGCTACCTGCACCATGCGAGGCTATGATGGCGCGTTCCTGATCCGCATCGGGATAGTCAAGCAGATGCTTGAACAGAAACCGGTCAAGCTGGGCTTCGGGAAGGGGGTAGGTACCCTGTTGCTCGATCGGGTTCTGGGTGGCGACCACCATGAAACGCTCGCTCAGGGCATGGGTCTGGCCATCCAGGGTAATGCGCCGCTCCTGCATGGCTTCCAGAAGGGCAGCCTGGGTCTTGGGCGGGGTACGGTTGATCTCGTCGGCCAGCAACAGCTCGCAGAAGATCGGCCCCCGGGTCAGGGTGAAGCTGGAGGTCTGGAAGTTGAACAGGTTCGACCCGAGGATGTCCCCCGGCATGAGGTCGGGCGTGAACTGGATGCGGCCATAGTCGAGCCCGAGCGCCGCGGCGAAGCTCTGGGCCAGCAGGGTCTTGGCGGTCCCCGGAGGTGCCTCGAGCAGAATGTGGCCGCCGGCGAACAGCGCGGTGAGCAGAAGGTCGACGGTATCCTCCTGTCCGACCACGGCCTTGGCGACCTCGGCCCGGATCTGGTCGGCGATGGGTTTCACCTCATTTACGGTCACGGGTCAGCTCCTGGTTCCAGCGGTGGAGATCGGTTGCGACCTGCATCAGGTCGCGGGGGTTGCGAGCCGCCCTGGCGCGCTCGGCCAGGGCGGTATAGGTCGTCGTGGCGCCGGCGGATCGGCTGACGCGATCGAGGAAGGCATCCAGCTCGGGCTCGGACAGGTGGCGCGGCGCGCCGATTGCCCGGGCCACCCGTGCGCGTACCAGGCGGGCATATGGCAGCGCCATGTGATGCTCACGCCGGGCCAGGCGCACCAGTCCGGCGGTGTTGTCCGCCAGGGCACGTTTGCCGAAGGACAGGGTGCGATCCTTGTCTCTCACCGGACCAAACCGAACGAGGGCCTGGGACCCGGCGAAGGCGGCCAGGGCGACGAGCGCCAGGGTGAAGCCAAGCAGCGGAGGTTCCATCAGCAGTCTCAGCAGACTGTGAGAGCGTTCCAGACCGTGCAGGGTCAGATCGAAGATCACGGGGGCTTGCCCGGGTCGGACAGTATCGATCAGGGCAACGGCGGTCCGGGCTCCGGCCAGGGTCTTCAGGCCATGGGTCGAGACCAGATCCGGATCCGACAGGACATAGACGCCGCTATCGCGGTGAAAGACCAGCACGGCCCGGCCCTGCTGATCCAGCACGACGGGCACCCATTGCGGCCCCGCCAGGGTGTGTAGCCCCTCGACCGAAACCGTTTCACCGACCGGTCGCCCGCGGGCATCCTTCAGGGTGAGAGTTTGCACGCCCTCGTGCGACACCATTCGGAGGTCCCGGCGCCAGCTTTCGGGCAGGCTGGAAAGCACCTGGGCTTCGGGAAGGGCCGATATGGTCCGGACCCAGCCCTGATGATCGGCCTCCGGTATCGCCGCCCATTTCGGCAACACCACCAGACGGCTTCCCTCGTGGGTCAGATCGTCCAGGCGTTCGGCCTCAAGGCCGGGGGGCGGGGTGACAATCAACAGGCTTTCCTCGGACGCCGGGGTCATCCTCGACCGGCTGAGGATGACCGGTACGCCCCGGGCCCTCAGGAGAACGGGCAGGGCGGCATAACCGGTTGAGGAGCGCGACAGGGCATGCTCGCCTCCGTTATTGCCGGACCGCAAATCCGGCGCGAAGGCGTTCAACACCAGAATGATGGCCAGTGAAACCACGCCGACCAGTACGAGGGCGATCACCGTAACCGGCGAAAACGCGGGTCCCGACCTTTCCCCCCGGTCTGTCATTTCTGCCAGCCCGCCGGCAGGGCAAAGGCCTCATAGGCATCCCGACAGGCTGTGAACTCCTCGGCGTCGACCGGCCGCCCTCCGAAGAAGCTGCGTTCAACGACCCCGGCAATACGGACAAAGGCGGTGCGGGCGGCGTCGGGCAGTACCGGCAAGGCCGCGATCTCCCGGGCGGTCAGGGATATGCGCAGGGCCCGCGGCTTGCGCCTTTCGATATCGGCCACGCTCCTGAGCAGGATCAGGTGTGCAGCCTCGGCATACTGGCCGGACGAGGCAAGCCGATCCGCTTCCGCCAGAAGGTCCCGCGCCTCCCGGACCGAGGGCCGCCATTCCGGGAGGCCCGGGTCCGGCGCCGCCTCGGCCTTTGCCAGCGGTTTGCCGATTTTCAGGACTTCCCGACCTATGGCCCAGAAGATCAGCACCACAGTGGCGACGAGCCCGATCCAGAACATCCATTTCAGATACGGTGCCAGCCAGGCCAGGGCCTCGACCAACCATCCCAGCCATGCCGGAGGCTCCGGAGGAACAAAGTCGGTGCGCTCGAACTGCAGGGACGGGTCCGCCAGCAGCCGCGCATGCGCGGCCTCCAGGCCCTGATCGGCGACCGGGGTCCCGGCGATTACATCCTGAGCGGGTGTCGTCATCCCCTTATCGCTTAGCCGGACCCGGCCCAAGGTCAATGCCAGACAACTGAAATCTCCGGGACAAAGGCAAGGGTGAGACAGACGCCTGTCCTCATCCGCCGACTGCCCTGTTTTGTTTCGGCTTGACTCGTCCGCCCCGGAGATAGGCATATAAGAGAACATTTAGTGAACATCATGTCCCGATCTGTCTCTCTCAGCCACCTGCGCGCGCAACTGTCTCCCCGAGGTCCGGTCCTGCGGTCCCCGACTGCGAGGCTGTTCGACATCCCGGCGACAGGGCGCGGCGCGATGTTTTCCTCCGAGGCCGTGCATGAGGTCTATGCCGCCTCGGTCAATCAGGGGGCTGCGGCAGAAGGGTTTGCCCTGGGACTGGCGCTTCGAACGACAGGGGCCCTGGTGTGGATCCACGAGGATCGCGGGCGCCACGAGACAGGCACCCTGTACGGCAGCGGACTGCGGGAGTGGGGAGTGGAGACCGGGGACCTGTTACTGGTCCGGGTGCCCGATACGTCTGCCTTGCTGGCGGCAGGCGAGGAAGCCCTGCGCAGTGGAAGCTCAGCCGCCGTCCTGATGAGTGGCTGGGGAGAATCCCGGGCCTGGAGTCTGACGGCCAGTCGTCGGCTGTCGCTGGCGGCCGCCGCAGGACGGACAACCGCCGTGTTTGTTCGAACGGGGGCTCAACCCCAGCCCAGTGCTTCGGACACACGGTGGTCGGTCAGGGCCATCCCGTCGAGGGCGCTGGAAGCGGGGGCGCCGGGCCGACCGGCTTTTCGGGTGAGTTTGTTGCGAAGCCGGGCAGGGGTGGCCCCGGGCGAGTGGATTATGGAGTGGGATCGTGACGCGCGATCGTTTGTCGAACCGAAGACATCTGGCGGTCTGGTTTCCACTCCTGCCCATCGACCGTCTGGGATCCGCGCGGCCTGAGGGGCCTTTTTGCCTGATCGACAGGCGCGCCAATGCCCTGCGGCTGGTCGCCGTGGATACGGAAGGGCTGAGGCTCGGCCTTGCGCCTGACATGACCCTGGCGGATGCCCGTGCCCAGGTGCCCGAACTCGAAGCCTGGCCGCATGATCCCGCAGCGGACCGGGCCTTTCTGGACCATCTGGTTGAAGCCTTCGGCCGCTTTTCCCCGATGGTCGCGGGCGATGATCCCCATGGTCTGATGCTGGATGTCACCGGTTGCGCCCACCTGTTCGGCGGAGAGGCGGGGCTGATGCGGACCGCCTCCCTCCTGGCGGAGCGGCTGGGACTGGACGCCCGTTGCGCCCTGGCCCGCACCCCCCAGGCCGCCCGGGCCCTGGCCCGCTTCGGTCCACCGGGAGAGGTTGTGGCCGAGGGCGGGGACCGCGTCGCGGTGCGTCGCTTGCCGGTCGCCGCCCTGGAACTGACTGCAGCGGATACCCAGGCGCTGAGGCGGGCGGGGCTGAAGACCATCGGCGAGGTCGATGACCGTCCCCGCGCCGCTCTGGCAGCGCGTTTCGGGCCGACGTTCCCGACCCGGCTGGATCGTATTCTGGGGCTGGAGGATGTGCGGATTACGCCGGTCCGGGCCCCGGCTCCGGTCGTCGCGGACCGGCTGCTGATGGAGCCGCTGACCACGACCGAACCTCTGGAGACGGTGATCGCCGACCTGCTGGCAGAGGTCGAAGTCGAGCTGCAGACACGGCTTTCGGGCGCCCGACGCTTTTGTCTCACGGTTTTCCGGGTTGACGGCCATGCCCGTCGCATCGGCCTGGGTGTGGCGCGTCCCACGCGGGACGTCCCGGCCGTTGCGCGCCTGTTCCGGGAGCGGCTGGCCGCCCTCACCGCCCCTCTGGACCCCGGCTTCGGCATTGACCACCTGCGGATGGAGGCACTGGACCTGCAGCGGTTGGCCCCCGTTCAGGTTGATCTCGACACGACGGCCGGGGACGCCGGGGCTCTGGACGCCCTGATCGATCGGCTGGCGGCCCGCCTCGGGTCAGAGGCGGTCAGTCGTCTGCGACCATCGAACTCCCATCTGCCGGAGCGGGCCAGTCGTCGGATTTCGGCAGTCCACTGTGCCGGGAAGGACGTTGGCCTGTGGCCCGAGCGCGATCCGCAATCTCCGCCGCTGCGCCCCCTGCACCTGTTCGACCCGCCCCAGCCGGTCGAGGTCATGTCGCCCGTGCCCGACGGCCCGCCCGTTCGCTTCAAATGGCGGCGGGTCACGCATCGGGTCGTGAATGCCGAGGGGCCGGAGCGGATCGAGGGCGAGTGGTGGCGCCGCAAGGGCGGGCGGGTGCGGGACTACTACCGGGTTGAGGATGAGGAGGGTCGTCGCTTCTGGCTGTTCCGGGCGGGCTATTTCGGCGACCTGCCGCCGCCGCGCTGGTATATGCACGGCCTGTTCGCATGAGCCCGCCGGCTTTTGCCGAGCTGGTTTCTGCCAGCAATTTCTCGTTCCTGAGGGGGGCATCCCACCCCAAGACGCTGGTGCTGACCTCGCTGCTGCTGGGGCAGGCCGGTCTGGGGCTGGCCGATCGCAATACGATGGCCGGGGTGGTGCGGGCCTGGAGCGCGCTGAAACAGCTGCGCGAGGATGGCTGGTCCCCGCCCGAGAAGCTGCGTGATGGCGGGTCACCGGGTGAAATCCGCTGGCGGGAGGACCCGCTGAATGACCCGGCCCTGGTCGATCTGGTCCGGGAGCGGGCAGGGGCCTTTCGCCTGCTGACCGGCACCCGGCTGGGCTTTGCCGACGGCACGCCCGATATCGTCGCCTATCCGGAGGATCGTGAGGGCTGGGGGCGCCTGGCGCGGCTGCTGACCCTGGGAAACCGCCGCGCGATCAAGGGGGATTGCCACCTCAATCTGGTCGACCTGCTGGCCAATCCCGAAGGGTTGCTGCTGGTCGTCATGCCCGGACGGAACGGGGACGGTCTGCTCTCCCTTCTCGACCGGCTGGCCGAGGTCCGGCCGGGAGCTGTGTGGCTGGGGGCGACCATGCCCCGACGCGGCGACGACCGTCGGCGGCTGGCCCGTCTGGACGCGATCGCCACCCGGGCGCGCACCCCGCTGCTGGCGACCAATGACGTCCTGTATCACGCGCCGTCGGAACGCGACCTGCAGGATGTGCTGACCTGTATCCGCGAGGGGACCAGCATCGATCAGGCCGGGCGACGCCTGCTGGCCAATGCGGAGCGGCACCTCAAGACTCCGGCCGAGATGGCCCGCCTGTTCGCCGACGCGCCCCACGCCCTTGCCGAGGCCATGGAGTTGCTGAAACGGCCCATCTTCGACCTGTCGGACATTCGCTACCAGTATCCCGAAGAGCCGATCCCGCCCGGTCGGACGCCGCAGGCCTGGCTGGAACAGCTGGTCGGGGAACGCCTGCCCCTGCGCTACCCCGACGGCGTTCCGGACAGGGTCCGGACGACCCTGGCAAAGGAGCTGGCCTATATCGATGCCCGGGACCTCGCGCCCTATTTCCTCACCATCCACGACATTGTCCGCGAGGCGGACAACCGCCGCATCCTGTGCCAGGGGCGGGGCTCGGCGGCCAATTCGGCGGTCTGTTTCGTACTGGGGATCACCAGCGTCGACCCGGCGCATCACGACCTGCTGTTCGAGCGCTTCATGTCGGCGGACCGCAATGAACCCCCCGACATCGACGTCGACTTCGAGCACGAGCGGCGTGAGGAGATCATCCAGTACATCTACCGGCGCTACGGGCGCGAGCGGGCGGGTATTGCCGCGACCGTGATCCGCTATCGGCCGCGCAGCGCCATCCGGGAAGTCGGCAAGGCGCTGGGCCTGACCGAGGATGTCACAGCCCGCCTCGCCTCCAGCCAGTGGGGCAGCTGGGGATCCGAGATTCCGGACCGGGATGTGCTGCAGGCGGGGCTTGATCCGGCCAATCCGATGATCCGTCGCGCAGTCACAATGGCCGGGCGCATCCTCGGGTTTCCCCGGCACCTGTCGCAGCATGTCGGCGGCTTCATTCTGACGCGCGGGCGGCTGGATGAGCTGGTGCCGATCGGCAATGCCGCCATGGCCGACCGCACCTTTATCGAGTGGGACAAGGACGACATCGACGAACTGGGCCTGATGAAGGTCGATGTGCTGGCGCTGGGCATGCTGACCTGTATCCGCAAGGCGCTGGACCTGATGCGCCTGCATGAAGGCGTCGACCACGACCTGGCGACCGTGCCGGCCGAACAGGCCGACGTCTATGACATGCTGTGCAAGGGGGACTCGATCGGCGTCTTCCAGGTGGAGAGCCGGGCCCAGATCAACATGCTGCCGCGCCTGAAGCCGCGGGCCTTCTATGATCTGGTCATCCAGGTGGCGATCGTCCGCCCGGGACCGATCCAGGGCGACATGGTCCACCCCTATCTGCGGCGCCGCTCGGGGGCCGAAACGGTGGTCTATGCCAGCCCCGCCCCGCCGCATGATCCCGACGAACTGCGGAAGGTCCTGCACCGCACGCTCGGGGTCCCCCTGTTCCAGGAACAGGCGATGAAGGTGGCGATGGTCGCGGCCGAGTTCACCGACAAGGAGGCCAACGGCCTGCGCAAGGCCATGGGGACCTTCCGGGGCGACGGCACGCTGCACACCTATGAGGACCGCATGGTCGGGCGGATGATCGCCCGCGGCTATGATCCCGATTTTGCCAGGCGCTGCTTCGAGCAGATCAAGGGCTTTGGCTCGTACGGGTTTCCCGAAAGCCACGCGGCCAGTTTCGCGCGGCTGGTCTATGTCTCCAGCTACATCAAATGCCGGCATCCGGCCGCCTTTGCCGCCGCCCTGCTCAACAGCCAGCCGATGGGCTTCTATGCCCCGGCGCAGATCGTGCGGGACGCGCAGGAACACGGGGTCGAGGTGCGCCCGGTGGATGTCAACCACAGCCACTGGGACAATACGCTTGAAGGTCCGGCGAACGCGTTGGCCCTCAGGCTGGGCTTTCGCCAGATCGGCAGCTTCCGCGAGGACTGGGCTGATGATCTGGTCCTGGCCCGCAGGGAGGCGTTCGGGACGATCGAGGGGCTGATGCGCCGGGCGCGCCTGCCGGTCGCGGCGATCCGCAGGCTGGCCGATGCCGACGCCTTCCGCTCGCTCGGGCTGGACCGGCGTGAGGCCCTGTGGGAGGCGCGTCGTCTGCCGGACGATGACGCCCTGCCGCTGTTTGCCGCCGCCTCGGTCCGGGAATTGGGCGAGGAGCCGGACGCCGCCCTGCCGCGCATGGGTCTGGGGGAGCATGTCGCTGCCGACTATCAGACGACACGGCTGTCGCTGAAGGCCCACCCCATGGCCATCCTGCGACCGGCCTTTGCCGCCGAGGGCCTGCTGACCTGTCGCGAGGTCGAGGCCCGCCGGTCCGGATCCGTCGTGCGGACGGTCGGGGTGGTGCTGGTCCGCCAGCGGCCCGGCAACGGCAAGGCGATCTTCATCACGCTGGAGGACGAGACCGGGGTCACCAATCTGGTCCTGTGGGTTCCCGTATTTGAGGCGCACCGCCGCATCGTCATGAGCGCGCGCCTGCTGGGGGTCGAGGGCACGGTCGAGAAGAGCGTCGAGGGCGTCGTGCACCTGATGGCCCGGCAGCTGTGGGACCGGACGGGCGAGCTACAGCACCTGTCCGCCGACCACGATGCCGTGGTCCAGCTGTCCGGTGCCGATGAGTTCATCAAGCCCCAGCACCCCCGCAACCTGCGGGTCCTGCCGGGGTCGCGGGATTTTCACTGAACGGGGCCGCCGACGGTTCTGCCGGAAAGACCGTCTGAACCGTCTGAACCGTCTGAATTCGGCGAGGAGCCGGGGGCCTGAAAAACACCGTCTGGATCGTCTGGATCGTCTCCTTTTGCCACGGGGCGGCAGGGCCATGGCTCAGTCTACACCCGTTGCCGGGCAGGGCGGGCAAATCGCTGTCAGGCATCGAGAGGAAGCCGGACCCATGCGGGTTTCCAGCGACGATCCGCACATCCCCCGTCCCGGTGATGCCGGAGGACCGGACCTATCGATCCGCTTTGGCCGCTTCGGGCTTTCGGCCACTGACGCCGGTCGCGCAGCCAAAGAAGTAGCGTTGAAATCGGACCTCAAGGCCCTGCGCCCGCAGCATGTCTGCGAAGGACCGCGCATCGCCGAAATTGGAAGTGTAGGTACCGATCATGGCGAAGTCCTGGGCCCCGCGCAGAAGCGTCCGCTCGACCAGTGGCAGCAGTACCTTGAGGTGAAAGAGGTAGAGGGGCCTCAGCCACCACCCGCGGGGATCAGACGCCTCGATCAGCGAGAAGGCCCCTCCGGGGCGAAGGGTTCGCGCAATCACTTCAGCCAGGGCCCGGTGCTGGTCGGGGTTGAAGGTCTTCAGCCCGAATGTCGAGACGATGAAGTCGCAGCTCCCGGGAGGCAGGTCGCTTCTCAGGACGTCGTCCTCGACAAAGCTGATCCTGTGCGAACGATCCCGGTGAAGACGCTTCAGCGCCAGCTGGTGCATGCCGGACGAGATATCGACCGCCGTGACTCGCGTGATCCCGGGATGCCGGCGAAAGAGGTGAGGCCAGACCTCGCCTGTTCCGGCCATCAGATCATAGCCTTCGACAGATTGCCGGGATGACAGGGGGAGTGCCTCGACGCACTGGCGTCGCCATCGTTCGGTAAAGCCGGCGGAGAAGAACCAGCTCATCGAAATATAGGTGCCCGAACATCGATCGAAGACGCCTTTGACGAAGGCGGGTCCGTAGATGCCGTCGTCTGTCCTGTGGAGGGCAGCCTTGTCCATGGTCGAAGCTTGGCAGATTGATCGCTGCCACGCCATCTGTCAGCGCTCCTTGCTGCCTCCGTGGCCGGGGATCTGAAATGCCCCCTGAAATGGCTTGGTGGACTCATGAGAAGTCGGCCATTGTCAGGGCGAGCGGCTTGAGCCGGAGCCGTACGCCGGGCCATATGAGACTGCGATGACGTTTGACCCTGTTCCCCTTCATCTGCTCGAGCGCGGTTACCTGGGCGTGATGCGAATCCGGTCCGCTATCGGCTGGCTGATTGTGGCCCTGGTGGCAGCGGGGGCAGAAGTCTTCCTGCACTGGCGCACGGACCTCTCGCCCGGCCTGATTGCCGGCCCTGTCATCCTGCTCGGTGTGACATCTGTCATATTCTTTGTGCCGCGGCGCTGGCGGCGATGGGGCTATGCCTTCACGGACCGGGAGCTGCACGTGGCCTCGGGATGGCTGGTCCGCATCCACACCGTCGTTCCGGTCTCCCGCGTCCAGCACATCGACGTCAGTCAGGGGCCGCTTGAACGGGGGGCGGGTGTCGCGACCCTGAGCCTGCATACGGCCGGCACGGAAAAGAGTCTGGTGGTCCTGCCCGGCATCCGCCGGCAGCGTGCCGAGGAAATCCGCGATGCCATCCGCGGCCGGATCAGCGACGCCCCCTGGTGACCGTGCCCGGCTCTTCCAACGGTGTGGACATCGTGCCGCCGCGTCGGCTGGACCCTCGCACCATCCTTGTGGGCTCCCTCCAGGGGGCGCCGTCCCTGATTTTTGGCGTGCCCGTGGTGCTCGCATGGTCTCGGGGGGAAGGCATTTCCCCGGGGCCCCTGTTCCTCGGACTGGCGGCGCTGGCGGGGATCGCCGTCTTCTCTGCCTGGCTTCGCTGGCACACTTTCACCTACCAGATCCTGCCGGGCCAGATCGTGATCGCCCGCGGCCTGATCAAACGGACCCGACGATCCATACCGGCCGAGCGCATTCAGGATGTCTCGATCAACCGCAGCCCCCTGTCGCGGCTGATCGGCATTGCCGAGGTCCGGATCGAGACCGGGGGAGGCGAGGCAGATGAAGGCCGGCTTGCCAGTGTCAGCCTGTCGGAAGCGCACAGGCTTCGCGAGGTGCTCCGTAACATCCGGAGACGGGACGGCCTGACCGGGTCCGACGCGCCGGCGGAAGAGGCGGATGTCGAGAGGGCGCTGTACAGACTGGGGCTGGCGCGACTGCTTTTCTCCGGACTTTTCAACTTTTCCCTCGTCTGGCTCGCGGCGATCTTCGGCCTGCTGCAATATCTGGAACAGGTGCGCGGCTTTGGGTGGGACCGCGTCATGGAGGCGGTCGGTGTCGCCGAACAGGCGATGCAGTCCCAGCTGAGCCTGATGGTGGTGTTGGGCGTGGCCGGGGCTGCCGTCGCGCTCGGACTGCTGGCCGGGATCGCCCGCACCGTGCTGCAGAATTTCGGGTTCACGCTTGCGTTTGACGACTCCCGGTTTCGCTACAGACGGGGCTTGCTGACGCGGACCGAGGTGGTGGTGGCGCGGCGGCAGATCCAGCTCGGTCTGGTGGAGCGCGGTCTGGTGAGCGGGGGGGTCGGGTGGTTGGCGTTCAAGGTCCAGACCCTCGGCGGAAGCGATCACCCCTCGGGCCGACAGGAACTTGTCCCGTTCGCGCGGTCGGCAGAAATCGCGCCGATCATCGCCCTGGCGGACCTGCCGCCGTTCGACCGCTCCCTGCTGCAGACCGTTTCGCCCTGGCACGGATTTGGCGCCCTGCCCGGCTTCGTCCTGTTGCCGGCCGTGGGCATTCTCGTGGCCATGAATTTCTTCCCGGCCGCAGGGCTGCTGCTGTTTGCACTGCCGGTGCCGCTCGGGGTCGCGCTGCTGCGCCGTCGCCGGCATGGTTACGCGCTTGCCGCGGGCAGCGTGCAGGTCACGCGGGGCGTGCTGGTGCACCGTGAATGGACGGTGCCCTATGGCAATGTGCAGGCCGTGACCGTGCGACGCGGCCCGATCCAGCGTCTGCTGGGCCTTGCCACGATCCGGATCGACACGGCCGGCGGCAGCGGCATCAACGGCCCTCATGTTCACGATGTCGAAGCGCGCCGGGCGGCGACCTTCGTGCGCGAACTGACGGAGCGCGTCGAAGCCCTTGGCGGGACCGGTCCCGGCGAAGGCCGCGGGCCCTGGAGCCCCAAGGGCCAGGAGACGGGACGGCGCTGATTGAGGTTCGCGTCAGGGACCGGGCTCGTCAGTCGCCCGGCCGGGTCCGGTCCCTGCAGGTCAGACGATCAGCAGCCACCCACGCGGCAGCCGGCACAGGTGCTGGTCCTGACCGGAACATCGGTCGCGCGGGCGACCAGCCGGGACAGCAGCGCCTGTTCCTCGGATGTCAGTGTCCGGACGAAGTCCGCGATGTGGGTCTCGCAGGCCCCGGCGCAGGCCCGAACCTGATCCTCACCCTCCGGCGTCAGGTGCAGCATCTTGATCCGGCGATCATGGGGATGCGGAATCCTTTGGATCATTGTGGAATGCTCGAGCTCATCGCACAGGCGTGACAGGCCAGCGTCCGACATGCCCAGCTTCCGGGCGGTACTGGCCTGGGAGGCCCCGCGACGTCCGGACGCCCGGATATGGCTCAAAAGGCGAATGCGCGGATCGTCTTCGGACCTCAGGATCGGGCGGGACGTTCGCAACAAGGCGATCAGCGCCCCTACGATCTCGGGGGCATCCCCCACCAGCGACAATTCAAACACCATGCGCACCACTCCTTACTGTCGGTATCGCGCCAATTGGTAATCGCTTTCCTGCGTATGGTTACGCTTTGAGACTATATTATTTCGAAAACTTTGTTTCGTGGAAGAATACATAACTGCACCTTCAAGACTGACGGTGATTCTCGGTTCACAGCCAATACCCGGGACCCCCTCCATGTCTGACAAGATCGCCCTTCAGGAACGCCTGTCCTTCATCGGCATTGACGCCGATGCCCAGGCCGCTCTGGCACGTACCCAGAAGTCCATCGAGGCGGCGCTGCCCGCCAGTCTGGATGCCTTCTACGATCAGGT
Source organism: uncultured Alphaproteobacteria bacterium (assembly GCA_964022245.1). Taxonomy (GTDB): domain Bacteria; phylum Pseudomonadota; class Alphaproteobacteria; order Caulobacterales; family Caulobacteraceae; genus Brevundimonas. The sequence goes on along the minus strand of CAXICH010000002.1, from coordinate 9,612 downwards.
CCGGCGATACCCCGCAGTGGCCAAGTTCTTCAGCAGCGAGAGCCACATCAGCGGCGCAAAGAATGCGCAGTCCCGCCACTGGTCCAACATCGCCTCGGGCAGATTTGACAACACCTATGTCGAGAGCGTGCAGCGGATCGGCGAGACCCACGCTCGGATCGGCCTCGAACCGCGCTGGTACATCGGTGGCTATGGCCTTGTCCTCGATGGTCTGGTGCAGAGCATCGTCAAGGACCATGAGGCCAACCGGTCGCGCTGGGGCAAGAGCGACGGCGGGGCCGCACTCGGCCAGGCGGTCGGGGCGGTGGTCAAGGCGGCCCTCCTCGATATGGACTTCGTGATCTCGATCTACCTGGGTGCCGCAGACCGGGCGCGCGAGGAGGCCGAGGCCCTGAGCGAGGCGGCGCGGGAAGAGACCCGGCGCACCATGGAGATGATGCGAGGGCTGGTGAATGCCGTCGACCAGTCACAGGCGACCATCGAGTTCGATATGGACGGTCGGATCCTGACGGCCAACAGCACCTTCCTGAGGGCCATGGGCTATGACAGCGAGGAAGTTGTCGGCCAGCATCACCGCATCTTCGTCGACAAGGAGTATGCCCGCAGCGACGAATACCGGGCGTTCTGGAAGAATCTCCGCCTCGGCAAGCCGCTGACCGAAAAGTTCACGCGCTTCGACAAGCAGGGCCGCAAGGTCATGCTTCTGGCGACCTACAGCCCGGTGCTCGGCAAGGATGGAGTGCCAGAGAAGGTCATCAAGCTCGCCACCGACATCACGGCGATGGAAGAGGAGCGCGAACGCGGCGCCGAGGCCCAGGCGCTGGTGGTCAGCGAGACCGCTCGCGCCCTGTCCAGCGTCGCCGATGGTGACCTCACGGCGCGCATCACCGCAGCTTTCAACGGTGACTACGAGCAGCTGAAGTCCGACTTCAACAATGCAATGCAAAGACTGGAGGCGGCCATGTCCGAGATCGCCTCCAACACCACCACCATGCGGTCGGGAGCCAGCGAGATCAGCCAGGCCGCCGACGACCTGTCGCGTCGCACCGAGCAGCAGGCGGCGACCCTCGAGGAAACCGCGGCGGCCCTGGACGAAATCACCGCCACGGTCCGCAAGACGGCCGAGGGCGCAAGCCGGGCCGGTCAGGTGGTCGAGGGCGCGCGCGGTGATGCGGAGCGCTCCGGCGAGGTCGTGACCCGCGCGATTGCCGCCATGGGCGACATCGAGCGCTCGGCGGACCAGATCAGCCAGATCATCGGCGTCATTGATGAAATCGCCTTCCAGACCAATCTGCTGGCGCTCAACGCCGGGGTCGAGGCGGCGCGCGCCGGGGATGCCGGCAAGGGCTTCGCCGTGGTCGCCTCGGAGGTGCGGGCCCTGGCCCAGCGGTCGGCCGAGGCCGCCAAGGAGATCAAGTCGCTGATCTCGGCCTCGACCACCCAGGTGAAGTCGGGGGTTGGCCTGGTTGGCGAAACCGGACAGGCGCTGACGGCCATTGTGGGACGCGTGCAGGAGATCAATGGCCTGATGGTCGAGATTGCCGCCTCTGCCCAGGAACAGTCGACGGCGCTCAGCGAGGTCAACACCGCGGTCAACCAGATGGACCAGGCGACCCAGCAGAACGCGGCCATGGTCGAACAGTCGACCGCCGCCAGCCACAGCCTGACCCAGGAAACCGAGCAGTTGACCCGTCTGGTCGGCCGGTTCCGCCTCAGCGGCGCTTCCGCAGGCCAGGCGCCCGCCCAGGCTCCGGCTTCGCGTCCGGCGGCCGAAAACCCCGTCCTGCGCCAGTCGCAGTCCCGCATCAGCGAATTCGCCAAGCAATGGGCGGCACCTCGGACCTCCGGTGCGCTCGCCCTGAAGCCCAGCGGCGAGACCGAATGGGAGGAGTTCTGATGCCTGCGGAATACCCGTTGCCATCACGCCTGGAGGGCGTGAGCCTCGCCGCCGTCAAGACAGCCCTGCTGAGCCTGAGGGGGTCAGATCTGGACGTGTCGGGAGCCGCCGTCGAGCGCCTTAACGGCATGGGCGTGCAACTGCTGATGTCGGCCTTTCAGACCTGGCGCGACGATGGCCGCAACCTCCGGCTCGTGGACCCGTCCCCCTGTCTTCTTGATGTCTTCACCCGCCTCGGCATCGAGGCCTCTCTCGAAGGAATAGCCGCGTGAGCAAGGTGGTACTGACCGTCGACGACAGCCGCACCATGCGCGACATGCTGAAGCTGGCCCTCGGGGATGCCGCGTTTCAGGTGTTGCAGGCCGTGGACGGCGTGCATGGGCTCGAGGTCCTCGAGACCAGCGCTCCGGACGTGATCATCACGGACATCAACATGCCCAATCTTGACGGGTTCGGCTTCATCGAGGGGGTCCGTCGGTCGGACCGCCATCGCACGACCCCGATCCTGGTGCTCACCACCGAGAGCGATCAGGACAAGAAGCAGCGTGCGCGCGACGCCGGCGCGACCGGCTGGATCGTCAAGCCGTTCGACCCGGTGAAACTGGTCGACGCGGTACGCCGGGTGGCGGCCTGACGCCATGGATCCGATGGAGGCCATTCGGGCGACCTTCTTCCAGGAATGCGACGAGCTGCTGGGCGACCTGGAGGCGGGGCTGCTTGCCCTGCAGCAGGGCACGGGCGACAGCGAGACCGTCAACGCCGTTTTCCGCGCGGTTCATTCCGTGAAGGGGGGCGCCGGTGCGTTCGGTCTCGAGGACCTGGTCCGCTTCGCCCATGTGTTCGAGACCACCCTCGACGAGGTCCGGGCCGGTCGCCTCGCTGCCGACCCCGCGACCCTGATCCTGCTGCTGCGCGCGGCGGACGTGCTCGCGGATCACGTGACTGCGGCCCAGGGCGGGGCAGCGGTCGATGCGTCCGTGGCCAATGCCGTCGCCGATGAGCTGGAGCAGCTGGTCGGGCCGACCGCCAGTCCCGGGCCCGACGACGAACCCGACTTCGGATTCGCGCCGGCGATGATCAGCCTCGACCCGGTTGACGCGCCGGAGCCCGTCGACACGCCCGAAGCCACGACCGGTGGCCATTGGACTGTTCGCTTCACGCCGCTGCCGGCCCTTTATCGCAATGCCAACGACGCCCTGCGTCTGCTGCGCGAACTGGAGCGCCTGGGCGCGCTGACGGTCCGCGTGGATGACTCGGCCCTCACCGGGCTGGATCAGTTCGACCCCGAACTTCCGCTGCTGACCTTTGACGCCCGGCTCGCCGCCTCGCCGCAGATCGACCAGGACCGGATCGCCGAGGTCTTCGAGTTTGTGGATGGCGACTGCGTGCTGGAGATCCAGCCGCCAGCGGGGGCCACACCGGCCCCGACGGCCACACCAGCCCCGACGGCGACGCCGGCGCCTGCCGCCGAAACGCCCGAAGCCATGCTGGCGCGCCTGATGGCCGAGGCCACCGTCGTGGATGCGCCGGCCGCCGCGGCGCCTGCTGTGGACCTCCCTGTCACGCCCCCGGCCCCGTCTGCGGAAGGGGCGTCTCCCGGGACCGCCCCGGCACCTGAACCGCTGGTGCAGACGACCATCCGCGTCGACCTTGAGCGGGTGGATCGCCTGATCGACCTGGTCGGCGAACTGGTCATCAACCAGGCCATGCTGGCCCAACGCGTGGTCGAGGCGGGCCTGGCCCGGACCGGAGCCGTGGCTGTCGGTCTGGAAGATCTTGAGCAGCTGACCCGGGAGATCCAGGACAGCGTCATGGCCATCCGGGCCCAACCGGTGAAGTCGGTCTTCCAGCGCATGCCGCGCCTGGTGAGGGAGGTCGCGGCTGCGACCGGCAAGCAGGTTCGTCTGGTCACGGAGGGCGAGGCCACCGAGGTCGACAAGACGGTGATCGAGCGCCTGTCCGATCCGATCACGCACATGATCCGCAACGCCATCGATCACGGCCTGGAATCCCCCGACGCGCGCGAGGCCGCCGGAAAGCCTGCGGAGGGGACCGTCCGTCTCAGTGCCCAGCACCGGTCCGGTCGGATTGTGATCGAGGTGGCCGATGACGGGCGCGGGATCGACCGCGACCGTGTCCGGGCCATCGCCGTACGTCGGGGCGTCATCCCGCCGGAAGTGACCCTGACGGACGATGAGGTGGACAACCTGATCTTTGCGCCGGGCTTTTCAACCGCCGAGGCTGTGTCCGACATATCGGGTCGCGGGGTCGGGATGGACGTCGTCAAGCGCTCCATCCAGGCACTTGGGGGACGGATCGTCATCGCGTCGCGGCCGGGTGAAGGATCGACCTTCACGCTGAGCCTGCCGCTGACGCTGGCCGTGCTGGACGGCATGGTCGTCACCGTCGGAGACCATACCCTGGTGGTGCCGATCAATGTGATCGTCGAGACCCTCCAGCCCAAGGCAGCGGACGTCCGTGCGCTGGGACCTTCGGGCACCGTTCTCGCCGTCAGGGGCAGCCATGTGCCTCTGATCGACGTCGGGGGCTCGCTGGGCTGGCGCAGCGGTGCCGATGGCCCGCTGGGCGGTGTCACACTGCTGGTCGAGAGCGATCTGGGCGGGCTGGCGGCGCTGCGCGTCGATGCCATCCAGGGCCAGCGTCAGGTGGTCATCAAGAGCCTTGAGCAAAACTATCGCCAGGTCGAAGGCGTGGCCGCCGCAACAATTCTTGGCGATGGGCGCGTTGCCCTGATCCTCGATGTCGACGGCCTGATCGCGGCGCGCCGCCGCAGTTTCGGCGCCACCGGCGCCCTTCCGATTGCAAACGTCAGCTGAGCCGAACCCATGAGCCAGAATGCCCTTCATGACCCGCGCGAACTGATTGCCTTCCGGATCGGAGATCAGGAGTTCTGCGTCGACATCCGCGCGGTCCGGGAAATCCGGGGCTGGGCCCCCGCGACGCCCCTGCCCGGAGCCCCCGCCTATGTGCGCGGCGTCATCAACCTGCGCGGTGCAGTCCTGCCGATCGGGGACCTGAGTGGACGTCTGGGCCTCGGCTCGGCTGTGCCGTCCGCCCGCCATGTCATCATTGTCGCCCGGCTGGGTATGCGGACCGTTGGCCTGCTGGTCGAGGCGGTTTCCGACATCCTCAGCATTTCGGAAGAGACGATCCAGCCGACACCCGATGTGGCCTGCGACACCGTCCGGTCCTTCGTGAAGGGCGTCATCCCCATGGATGGCCGGATGATCAGCCTGATCGCACTGGATGGCCTTCTGCCCGAGGCAGAAGTCGAGGAGGCAGCATGACGGCCCTTCGCAAGGCCTCGGTCGAGCCGCTGGTCGAGGGTGAGTTTGCGTTCACGGCTGACGACTTTCGCGAGATTGCCGACATTCTGTATGCCGACTCGGGCATCCACCTGGCCGACGCCAAGGCGACGCTGGTCTATTCCCGGCTGGCCAAGCGGCTGCGGCGCCTCGGCCTCCCGTCGTTCGCGGCCTACCGGGCGCTTCTTCAGGGTCCCGATGGCGAAGGCGAGCGCGCCAATCTGTTGAGTGCCCTGACCACCAATGTGACGCGCTTCTTCCGGGAGCCGCATCATTTCGACATTCTGCGCCGTCAGGTTCGTGACGTCCTTGCGCCTCGCGCCCGGGCCGGGGGACGCGTGCGTCTGTGGTCCGCCGGCTGTTCGTTGGGGCATGAACCCTATTCGATGGCCATGGCCCTGCTCGCAGAACTCCCCGAAGCGGGGGACCTCGACGTGCGGATTCTCGCCACGGATATCGACCCCGTCGTCGTCGACCGGGCCCGGCTGGCCCAATACTCGCCCGAGGATATTGAACCTGTGCCCGCCGACCTGGCCGCCCGGTGTGTGATCCGTCGCGAGAGCAGCGTCGGGGTGTCCGACGCGGTGCGCAAACTGATCAGCTTCGGCGTCCTCAACCTTCATGCGCCCTGGCCGATGAAGGGCAGCTTTGACGCCATCTTCTGCCGGAATGTGGCGATCTATTTCGACGAGGAAACGCAGCAGCGTCTCTGGGGCCGCTTTGCCGAACGTCTGGCGCCCCAGGGCAAACTCTACATCGGACATTCCGAACGGGCCGACATTCCGGCCCTGACGCCGGATGGCCTGACTGTCTACCGCCGGGGTGGCTCATGACTCCCCGCCGCGTCGTCGTCGTCGATGACTCTCCGACCATGCGTGCCCTGATCCGCGCCGCCCTCTCGGATCATCCGGGTCTGGAGGTCGTGGGGGAGGCCGGGGACCCCATCGAGGCCCGGGACATCATCAAGGCGCTGTCGCCTGACGTCATCACCCTCGACGTCGAGATGCCGAACATGAACGGGCTTGAGTTCCTCGACCGGCTGATGCGGTTGCGTCCGATGCCGGTCGTCATGGTCTCGACCCTGACCCAGAGAGGCGCCGATGCCACGCTTGCGGCGCTGGAACTCGGGGCTGTCGACTGTGTGGGCAAGCCGTCGGCCGGTGGTCCCGCCGCCTTCGGGACGCTGGCCGATGTGGTCGCGGCCGCGGCCGAAGCCAATGTCACAGCCCGGGTCACGACACCCGCCCGTCCCCGGGCCGATGAGGACTACCGGCCGGGCAACCGGATCGTCAGCATCGGGTCGTCGACCGGCGGTGTCGAGGCGCTGACGACCGTGCTGGGCAGCTTTCCGCGTCATTGCCCGCCCACCCTGATCACCCAGCACATGCCGGCAGCCTTTACCGCCAGCTTTGCTGCCCGGCTTGACCGGAGCTGTGCACCCACGGTGGTGGAGGCGTCCGACGGCGATCTCGTACTGCCTGGCCACGTCTATCTTGCGCCGGGAGGGGCCCGGCACCTGACCGTGCGGCGACTGGGTGAGCGTCTCGCGCTGCGCCTCGTGGAGGGAGACCTGATCAGCGGCCACCGGCCTTCGGTCGATGCCCTGTTCCACTCCGTTGCAGAATCGGTCGGCCCTCGCGCTGTGGGGGCCATCCTGACCGGCATGGGCCGGGACGGCGCCGAAGGTCTGCTGGCGATGCGCCGCGCCGGCGCCGCGACCATCGGTCAGGACGAGACCTCCTGCATCGTTTTCGGCATGCCGCGGGTGGCCGCGGAGATCGGCGCGGTGGAACGGCAGCTGCCGCTTTCCCGGATCGCGCCGTCGATCCTGAACCTGACCCGTCAAACCCCGGATGGAGCTGTCTGATGCCCGCCGCCGCAGCTATCAAGGCGCTGATCGTGGATGACCAGATGACCATGCGGTCGCTGGTCCGGGCCGGCCTTCGGGAAATGGGGGTGCTGGACATCCGTGAGGCCGTCGACGGTGAGGATGGCCTGCGCCAGATGCTGGCGATGCCCGTCAACCTCGTCATCAGCGACTACAACATGCCCAAGCTGGACGGACTCGGCCTCCTGCGGGCCATCCGGTCCCTGCCCCAATTCAAGACCACGGGCTTCATCATGCTGACCGGTCGGGCCGATGGTGACCTTGTCCAGCGGGCCGTCCAGTTCGGGGCGAACAACTATCTGGTCAAGCCCTTCACCGTCGCCACCCTTCGCCAGAAGATCGAGGATGTCTACGGAGTGCTGTCGTGACGGCACTGGCCGGGGTCCGTGAGCGACGACTGCATGTCGTCCAGGGAGGGAATGCGGTCAGCGCGGACGCCGACGTCTGCCTGACGACCATTCTGGGGAGTTGCGTGGCCGCGTGCCTGTGGGACCCCGTCGCCGGTATCGGCGGAATGAACCACTTCCTGTTGCCCTCGGCGCCCGACGGGGCCTCGACCGACAAGCGTTATGGCGTCCAGGCCATGGAACTGCTGATCAACGCCCTTCTGGCGCGCGGGGCCCGGCGGGACCGCTTGCGGGCCAAGGTCTTTGGCGGCGGACGGATGAATACGGGCATGGCCGACATCGGGGGGCGCAATGCCATCTTCGTCAGAAAATTCCTGAAGGACGAAGACATCGTCATCGAGGGTGAGAGCCTGGGCGGGGATGGTGCGCGTCGCGTTCAGTTCTGGCCGGTGTCGGGTCGTGCCCGGCAGCATATCGTCGATGCAAGCGGGATTGCCGACAGCGAGCGATCGCTGGGCGTGCCTGCGAGCAAGACGGGAGATCTGGAGCTGTTCTGATGACCCCCGTCCTCACGCGCCTCATGCTCGCTCTCGGGGCCGAAATGGCCGAATGGGCCACCACGTCCGAACGTCTGGAGACGGTCATCAGCGACGTGCTCGAAGGGCGTCGCCTGACCCCACGCGAGATCGAGGCCGTGCAGGCGCTGGACGGCCTGAGCCAGCATTTGCGCCAGTTGTCCCAGCTGTGTGGCGACCTGTCCAACCCGCCGCTCTCGGGAGAGACGGAAACGGACAGCCGTATCCGTTCAGCCGTCCAGCGCCTGAATCTCTCAGGTCTGGGGCAGCGGCTGGGAGGCGATCCGAATCATCAGCCGGCGACTTCGGGCGAGGCCGAGCTGTGGTAGCGCCCCTCGATCAGGTCGATGACCATGCGCGGCTGGATCTGCGGTCGGCCCAGGTCCTCTGTGCTGACGAGAGCAGTCAGGGTCTCGACATCCTGAGCCAGATCCTGATGGGCTTCGGCGTGCAGCATATTGTGCGGGCCCAGAGCGCCGACGAGGTTCGGCACATCCTGTCCAGCCAGACCCTTGACCTCATGCTGCTTGACGCCGGACTGGGGGGCAACGGACACGAGATCGTCCGCTGGCTGCGGACCAGCCAACTGGAGCCGAACCGCTATATCCCTGTGCTGGTTCTGGCCGGATACACGCCGAAATCGCAGATCGAACAGGCCCGCGACTGCGGCAGCAGCTTCGTCGTGACCAAGCCCATCAGCGCCAAGGTGCTGCTGGAGCGAATCTTCTGGCTGGGGCGGGCGAAGCGTCTGTTCGTGGAAGCGCCGAACTATTCGGGTCCGGACCGCCGGTTCAAGAATGACGGCGTGCCCGGCGGCGTTCAGGGCCGACGCAAGGGCGACCTGTCTGCCCATGTCGGGGAAGCACAGGCGCCCAACATGTCCCAGGACCAGATCGACAGTCTCATCAAGCCCCAGAAGGTGGCCCTATGACCGCAGTGATAATCCGGAAGGTCGAAAGCCGTCTGGAGAAAATGGTTCGCCCCGGCGGCCATGGCATGAAGGCGCATGAGGCCCTGGCAGGGGCCGAGGAAAACCTGAACTCGATCGAGGATATATGCCTGAAGGAGCTGGATCTCAGGCTGGCGCCGATCGTCGCCTTCCTCGACTATCCGGCCGACGTCAGGCCGTCGTCCGAGAGCCTCGCGGCTCTGATTCACCATGCCGATCGGGCCCTGACGGCGTGCGGAGCCCTGACCATGCCGGCGCTGGGCAAGACCCTGCTCATCCTTTCGGCCATGGCCGATGCCCTCAGCCAGTCGGACTATTGGCCCGAGGGGGCACTGAACCCCGCCATCAACCTGATTTCACTATTCCGTGTCCGGGACGTGCCAGATAAAGACGCCGCAAGCCTTTTGTCGAACCTCGAAATGTGCCTCAATCAGTACGTGAAGCACATAAAGAACAGCGCAACGGCCGGATAGCCTGCCGGACTCGCGACCGTCCTGCAGCAGTGCCCGGGCTTGACGTCTGTCAAAGCGAGGGAGTGAAGCGTGGGACAATCGCTGGAGCGGCGGGAACAGGAACTTTCCATACTGAGACTGATGTATGCCGTGAGCCTGAGGATCGGCGACGAGATGA
>CAXICH010000001.1:0-36177 GCA_964022245.1 uncultured Alphaproteobacteria bacterium | reverse complement strand
GGGTGGCGGGGGGGGCGCCAGGGGGAGCGGCGAGGCCGGGGGGGAGGTGGCGCGTGAGGGGGCCGCGCGCCGGGCGGCCGGGCGCGGCGGGAGGGTGCTGGGCGCGGCCGGCTCGGTGGTGCCGATCTTCCGCGACCAGATCGCCCGGGGCGGACCGGTGACCGTCACCCATCCCGATGTGAACCGCTATTTCATGACCATTCCCGAGGCGGTGCAGCTGGTTCTACACAGCACGGCGGTGAAGGCGGCCCGCGCCGATGAGGGGCCTTCGAAATTCCTGCTGGAGATGGGCGAGCCCGTCCGCATCGCCGACCTGGCCCGCCAGATGATCGAGCTCAGCGGTAAAGTACCGGACGTCGATATCAAGATCGAGTACACGGGCCTGAAGCAGGGCGAGAAGATCGCCGAAACCCTTTCTGACGAGGGCGAGGACCCTTGTCCCTGCGTCGACGGCATTCTTGAGGTCATGGGCCGGGCGGGTGCCGGTCGCCTTGACGCGGCGCGCCTGCAGACGCTGGTCTCTGCGGCCCGCATGAATGCAGGGCATGAAGTGACGATGTTGCTCTCTCAAGCGATTGTCGATGTTCGCGCCCCCTGTGAGGCAAGGGCCCTGTAATGATGTATCTGATCACCGGCACTGCGGGGTTCATCGGCTTTCATCTGGCTCGAAGATTGCTGGAGGCCGGGCATGCGGTGGCTGGCGTCGACAATTTCACGCCGTATTACGACCCAGCCCTGAAGGAAGAACGCAACCGGATTCTCGAAGGCTTTGACGGGTTCCGACTGCACCGGTTGGATTTGCAGGATACGGCTGCCTTGGAGGCTGTCTGGACTGAAGCGAAGCCTGAAGTTGTTATTCACCTCGCCGCCCAGGCGGGTGTCCGCTATAGCATCGATCACCCTGACGCCTATATCGGCTCCAATCTCGTCGGGACCTTCAATGTGCTGGAATGCGCACGGCGGATGAAACCCCGCCACCTGTTGTGCGCATCCACCAGTTCGGCCTATGGCGCCAATACGGCGATGCCATTCCACGAGACGGATCGGGCGGTACATCCTTTGACGCTCTACGCTGCTTCGAAGGCCGCAAATGAGCTGATGGGACACAGCTATTCGCACCTGTTCGAAATCCCCACGACCTTCTTCCGGTTCTTCACGGTCTACGGGCCTTGGGAGCGGCCGGATCTGGCCCTCTCGAAATTCGCTCGAGCGATGGTGGATGGCACGCCCATTCAGGTCTTCGGAAACGGCAAGATGACCCGGGACTTCACCTTCGTCGAAGATCTGGTCGAGGCGATTGTGCGGCTGGTTGATGTCGTCCCGGGAACGGCGCCTCCGGTCATGGGGGACACCCTGTCGCCAGCCGCGCCTTGGCGCTTGGTCAACATCGGTGGCGGCAAGCCTGCGCAACTGATGGAGTACATTGCCGAGCTCGAAAAGGCACTCGGCTTCGAGGCAAGAAAAGAATTCCTGCCGATGCAGGATGGCGATGTACCAGACACCTTCGCCTCGGCGGATCTTCTTGAAGCCCTGATCGACTACAGACCTTCCACTCCGATAAGTGACGGCGTTCCGGCCTTTGCGAACTGGTACCAGACTCACAGAAACAAGAAAGAAAACTGATGGTTTCCGCGACTGCTGCCGATTTGCCCCGGACCGCACTGATCGGGTGTGGGCGCTGGGGCCGCAATATTGCCCGCGTCCTCGCTCGCCTCGGTGCGCTTGAGGTGATCATTGATCCGGCAGCTGACCGGTTGGCGGACTATGCTTCCGAATTGGGGGGCGTGCGTGTGACCGACGATCTCGAGGCCGCCTTCTCCAAGGATATTCAGGCCGTAGCGATCGCGGCCCCTGCCGTCGACCATGCTCGTCTAGCGATGCGTGCGCTCGAAGCGGGCAAGCCCGTGTTTGTCGAAAAGCCCTTGGCCCTTGAGCTGGAGGACGCCGAGGCGCTCGCGGCCAAGGCGAATGAGATGAAGCTGCCCCTGATGGTCGGACATCTGCTGCAATACCACCCGGCCTTCGTCACTTTGAAGCGCATGGTCCAAGAAGGCGCGATCGGTGAGCTGAGACATATAACTTCGCATCGACTCAATCCCGGGGCGATCCGTAGCGAGGAGAATGCCCTGTGGAGCATGGCGCCCCATGATTTTTCCATGATCCTCGGCCTTACGGGTCAAGAGCCCACACATGTGGGGGCGTTGCCTGTTCGTGTTGTGGACCCCGCTGTGCCAGATCAGTATTTTGTGCAGCTACGGTTTCTCAAAGGCGTGACCGCCCAAGTCAATGTCTCCTGGCTATCGCCTTACAAGGAGCACAAGCTCACCGTGCTCGGCACCGAAGGGGCGCTGGTGTTCGAAGACACAGCTCCGAGGCGTGAACGCAAACTTGTCATCTATCGGGACTATGTGGACGCCTCCGGGCCGGTAGCGCGTTTCGTCAAAGGCGAAGGTGAGCCGGTCGACTGGCCGGCGGACGAGCCTCTGGAAATGGAAATGCGAACCTTCCTGAACGCGGCGCTGGGCCGGGACGAGACACATACTGGCCCGCAGGAGGCCATTCCAGTGCTGCGCCTGCTGCGTCAGGCCGATGCTGCCGCCGGGAGCCTTGCGTGAGTCATCGCCTTTCGCAGTTTGCCGAAACGGCCGGGTACACAGTCCTTCGTGACGGTCAGTTTGAACTGACCGGCAAACTGTCGACCCCCCTGGACGGTTTGTGCGTCCCCCTGCGCGCGGCGAAATTCGCCGATGAAGTGAACGCCAATCGTCGGGTGGCAGCCGTTATTACGACGCCCGAGATAGCAGATCTTCTAGATGTCCGCTTCGCTGTGGCTGTGGCTGAGGCCCCCGACGCCACGCATGCAGAGCTTCACGCAGCTGTGTCGGCGCATCGTGAAGCCGAGCTTCGCGGTCGGCCCAACCGGGTCGATCCCTCTGCCATGATCGACCCCTCCGCGCGGATCGCGGATCATGGTGTCGAGATCGGCGCGCGGGTCCGGATCGGTGCCCATGTGTCGATTGCTCCCGGCGTCGTGGTAGAGTCTGACTGCGTTCTTCATCCCGGGGTCAGCCTCGGCGTTCCTGGCTTCAACACAGGCATTATCGGCGGTCGCCAGCGTATCATCCCGCAACTGGGCGGCGTGAGGTTGAAGTCTTACGTCGAACTTCTTTCCAACGTCTGCGTCGCTCGCGCTCTGTTCGGTGGTGAAACGACGTTGGGCGAGGAAACGGTCGCCGACAACCTCGTCTATATCGCCCACGACGTTCAGATCGGGCGTCGCGTCCAGATTTGCGCCCTCGTCAATATCCTCGGCCGGGTCGAGATCGGAGACGAAGCCTATATCGGACCGTCCTCGGTCATCATCAACGGTGCCCGCATCGGTGAGAAGGCCAAGGTCAGCATCGGGGCCGTCGTCACGCGCGACGTGCCTGCGGGCGCGACCGTCAGCGGCAATTTCGCCATTCCACATGATCGTTTCCTGACCCACCTCCGCTCTGTTCGCTAATCTGGAATTTCTATGCAGTTCATTGATCTGAAGACTCAGTACGCTCTGCTCAAGCCCGAGATCGACGCCCGCATCCAGGGTGTTCTCGACGCGCAGGCCTTTATCCAGGGCCCCGAAGTGCGGGAGCTCGAAGCCGCGCTGGCCGACTTCAGTGGGGCCAAGCGCGTCGTAACCTGTGCCAACGGCACCGACGCTCTGCAGCTGGCGCTGATGGCGCTGGGAATAGGAGCCGGAGATGCGGTCTTCGTTCCCAGCTTCACCTACACGGCAACGGCGGAGGTGATCCTGCTTCTGGGTGCCCGGCCGGTCTTTGTGGATTCCGACCCCGACACCTTCAACATCGACTTTGACAGCGCCGAGGCGGCTATTGAGCGAACGCGCAAGGAAGGCGTGTACCGCCCTGCCGCACTGATGACCGTCGACCTGTTCGGACTTCCCGTCGACTATGATCGGGCACGAGATCTGGCCAACCGGCAGGGTCTCGCTTTCATTTCGGACGCGGCGCAGGGCTTCGGCGCCAGTTTCAAGGGTCGCCGGGTCGGCTCCGGCATCGCCGACATCACCACCACCAGCTTCTTCCCCGCAAAGCCCCTCGGATGCTACGGCGACGGCGGCGCGGTCTTCACAGATGACGACCGTATCGCGGACGTGATCCGTTCCATCTGTCTGCACGGCAAGGGGCAGGAGAAATACGACGTGGTCCGGGTCGGTGTGAACAGCCGCCTCGATACGCTTCAGGCCGCGATTCTCATCCCGAAACTGGCGGCCTTCAGCGACGAGCTCGAAAAGCGCCACGCAGTCGCGCAGCGCTATACGGAGCGCCTGAAGGGCCACGTCGCCACACCGCAGCTCGCCGAAGGGGATGATCGCTTTGCCTGGGCCCAGTACACCGTGAAAGTCGACGACCGAGACGGCGTCCAGGCCCGACTCAAGTCTCCCGGCCTTCCGTCCAACGCCTACTCTCCTCGGCCGATGCATCTCCAGTCGGCCTATCTCGAATACGGCGCTGGCGATGGCTCCCTGCCGGTGGCCGAGCAACTGTCACGAGTGGTGCTCAGCCTGCCCATGCACCCCTACCTGTCCGACGATGAAGTGGATCAGGTTTCGGCCGCCCTCATTTCCGCCCTTGCCTCCAAAGATTGAGCATCACCCGTGAACGAGCAATCAAACCCGACGTCAACCTCTCCGACCCTTGCGGATTTCGTCTCCCTGGTCGACGGGCGAAAGGCCAAGATCGGTATCCTCGGTCTCGGCTATGTGGGAATTCCCCTAGCGCTGCGCTTTTATCAGGTGGGCTATCCTGTCCTCGGCTTCGACATCGATGAACAGCGCATTGCGGGCCTGAATGCCGGCGAGAGCCCCATCAAGCATATTCCGGGGGCAGACATTGCCGCGATGGCCGCCGGCGCGTTCGAGGCCACAGCGAATTTCTCGCGCATCGGCGAGGTTGAGGCCATTATCATCTGCGTGCCGACCCCGTTGAGCCGGCATCGGGAGCCGGACCTGTCTTACATCGTCGAGACAATGAAGGCGATTACCCCTCACCTGCGCGCGGGCCAGCTTCTGTCGCTCGAAAGCACGACCTGGCCCGGCACGACCGAGGAAATTCTGCGCCCCTCCATCGAGGGGCGTGGGTTCGAGATCGGGAAGGATTTTTTCCTCGTCTACTCTCCAGAGCGGGAAGATCCGGGCAACCCCGACTTTACCACCCATTCGATCCCGAAGGTCGTGGGTGGCGCCACAGCGGCCTGCCGTGTCGCAGGCGAGCGTCTCTACAGCGTTGCAGTGGACAAGGTAGTGCCGGTGTCGTCGACCCAGGCCGCTGAACTGACCAAGCTGCTCGAGAACATCCATCGCGCGGTCAATATCGGCCTGGTCAATGAGATGAAGATCATCGCCGACAAGATGAACATCGACATCTTCGAGGTTATCGATGCGGCCAAGACCAAGCCGTTCGGCTTCACCGCCTACTATCCCGGGCCCGGCCTCGGCGGGCACTGCATCCCGATCGACCCCTTCTACCTGACTTGGAAGGCCAAGGAGTACGGTCTGTCGACCCACTTCATCGAACTGGCCGGCGAAGTGAATCGCGACATGCCGGAATGGGTCGTGGGAAAGGTTGTCGAGGCGCTGAACGAGCGTCAGAAGTCGCTGAAAGGGAGCCGCATCCTCGCGTTGGGCATCGCTTATAAGCGTGACGTCGACGACATGCGCGAGTCGCCGGCCGTCTTTGTGATGGAGCACCTGCGCGACCGTGGAGCTGTCGTGGAATATTCGGATCCGAATGTGCCTGTGTTCCCGAAGATGCGGGAGCACAGCTTCGACCTGTCGTCTGTCGAGCTGACACCTGCGGCCGTGGCCAGCTATGACGCCGTCGTTCTGCTCACAGACCATTCGGACTTTGATTACGACGCCATCCTCGCGCATGCCGACATGATCGTGGACACGCGCGGCAAGTACCGAGAGGTGCACCCCAAGGTGGTCAAAGCATGATCGGCAAGGGGCGCCATATGGGTCGATGGGGCGTCGTCTCGCGCCTGATCGTCTGGTACGCTATATTTCGCAAGCCATACAACTACCGTGATCAAGCGTCGCGGCTAGCCCATGGATCATTGAAGAAAATCTAGATGGCAATTGCTCGATACACTGTCGACTATAGGGGGAATAGTCCTGCTTTATACGGAATAATTTCGCTCTTGTATTTCGCTGCCTTGCTGTTTCTGTCTCTGCGACTCTTATCTATCGATGCCTTTGGATCGACAGCAACCGGCTTGGAGCTGGTCGGATTTACCCTGTGCTATGCGCTGGGGTCTGTTCTTATATTCTATTCTATTATTAGAGGGCGGTTGATGGTCGATGCAGCCCTAATCGCATGTTTCTTGATATCCTACATCGCAATTACGGCTTTGCGAACATCTTTTGACCCCTCCCTTACTTCACTCTTAGCCCCCAGGTACGGCATTCTCAACTGGTTCATTATCGGCATCGGGGCTGCATCCGCTATCAGTTACATAGAAATGGCATCCTCGTCACGACACGTTATTACGCTACGACGCTTGTCCATTGTTCTGGGAGTTGTGGTAATTACCGCTTTATCCGCACTTTCAGTTATTTATCTAAACGACCCGCTTCCGACACTTTCCTATCAATCGGCTTCCGATAACCTGATAGTAATAGTTATAGTATCTATGATGCTTACAAAATCATTGTGGCGTGGGGGGGTCCCCGTGACCGTGGCTCTCTCGCTGATTGTTTCTGGAACACTAGCTGTAGCCGCAGTTGCCCGAATGCAGTCAACGTCAATCGTCGCATTCTGGTCTATTGCTTTGTCCATCTATTTTTGGAGCGTTATTTCGAAGTTAAGTCGAATATATAAATACACGTTAGTAATATTGGCGGCGACGGCCCTGGGTCTGTATTTCTCAAGTGATTATTTCATCCAGACAATAGAAGGGACGCGCTTTGTTGGTCTTGTTTCCGGAGAAGGGCTGTCGTCAATCAATGCGCGATTGGAGATTTTGTCCAGCTTCGGAAGTCAGTTTGCGGTATCGCCCGTTTTCGGACATTTTTCTGCGGAGCTAGTGAGTGGAGCGGGATCCGGCAATTATCCGCATACCTTATTTTCGTTTCTGACCCACAGTGGCTTGATCGGGACCGGGGTGGTGGCAGCCCTTATCGGGCTAATCTATCTGCGACGACTGCCTTGGCGTCGGCTTGGCTCGCTTGATCTTCACCTGTTTCTGCTAATGAGTGGGGTGTTGGTGCTGGGAATGGCCTACACCTTCATGACTTGGCCGGTGTTTTGGTTCATGACTGGCTTAATGTGCAAGAGGCCGACATTCAAAACTCTCGGAGAGGGCGGATGATCGCCGTTGTTGAACACGGGATAGGTAATCTCGGCTCCATAACCAACATGTTGAGCAAGTTAGGTGCGGTGGCGGAGATCAGCCCAGGCCAGCTAACCATAATGGTCAATGCCGCAGGCCGCGACGGCGGAAGTTCCAGTTGCGATCCTGATCTCGTTCGCGGAATCGCCTCCACTGCCTCGGTTCCGGTCATCGCGGCGGGGGCCGCTTCCTCGCCTGGCGACTTCAAGACTGCCATGACTGACGCAGGAGCGACCGCAGTCGGGGCTTTGTTCGCCCTCCAAGGCAAGCATCGTGCAGTCCTGATCACTCACCCCTCAGGGACCGAACGGATCGGGGTCTGACAGCCACCATGATTTGGTTCCGCAATCTGCTCTCGACTTTCAACATGGGCCATGCGTCATTTGTCGGGAGTTCGGCGCTTGTGCAACTGTTCCCCTTGCTTAGCGCGCCGATCATCGCCCGCCTCTATACGCCAGCAGAGTTTGGCGTTTATGCGGTGTTTTTTGCTTTGTGCACAATACTTGCGGGCGTTTCTTCATTAGCATTGACCAACGCTACTCTTATAGAGGCGGAAGATGTGGATGCAGCGCACGCAACGTTGCTTTCAATGGCAGTTACCGGCGTTTTCTGTGCGGCAATTCTGGTTCTCATTGTTGCGACACCTCGGCCATTAATGGCCAGCGTGATTGGATGGGTAGTCATTCCCTACTTGCCCATTTTACCGCTTTCGGTGCTGGCCGCAGGAATTTTTACCTGTCTCTACACTTGGATGATACGAACAAAACAATTTCAACTGCTAGCTAGAAACGGCCTCGTGCTAGGGGCATCGACAGCCGCGATACAAATTGGCATAGGATTAGCTGACGTGGGAGCGAGCGGTTTTATATTTGCCAATATTGCTGGATATTCACTAGCCATTATTATTTTAGTTCGGCCTTTTCTCTTGTCTGTAACCCGCTTAAGGCCGAAGGTTACCGTCAAATCGGTAGTTGTTCAGTTGAGTAATCATCGAGAGTTGCCGCTTTGGACTGTACCAGCAAATCTCGTTAATAGCATATGTAGTTTTCTTCCAGATCTAGTTATCGGAAGGATATTCGGGGTCGCTCAGCTTGGCCAATTTTCTTTAGCAAGCCGCATGGTGAACTTTCCTCTCACGTTTATCACGAGGAGCGCGCTTGATATATTCCGTCAGCAGGCATCAGAAGAGTTTATAGAAAGCGGACAATGCCGTCTATCATTTGATAGATTCTTTGTCTTAATGGGCATGGCGTCTGCATTGTTACTGGTGCCGCTAATTTTAATGTTGCCTTACGTTTTCCCTATTATTTTCGGTGCACAGTGGCGAGATGCCGGAGTGTTAATACAGGCAATCGGCGTGCTACTGATAGTCAGGTTCGTATCATCGCCATTAAGTTACGTATGGATTATACGTGGTCACTATAAGTTAAACTTCCTCTGGCAGGTTGGCCTAATCGTCATTAGCTTGGCAACGTTGTTGGTGCCGAGTATAATCGATAGTGCTATATCTCTATATAGTACATTGTGGTGTTACAGCGTGGGTGTTGGGGCGTGGTATTTATTCTGTATTGTATGCTCTCGTCGATTCGCATACAGGCGTCAGTCGGCGGTCTATCCAGTGCCGGGCGCCCACGATGAAGCGGCTTTTCGGGGTGGTGCCGAGTCAAGGTCTGATCTATGAGCCGGCGCAGTAGCGAAATTGCCAACGTGCCGCTTCGCTTGTTGACATTCCTTATTCATCGAGTCTTGGAGTGTGCCGCGCCGTGTTACAATGGTGCCTTAAAGAATGAAAATCCGCGCGGCCGCCTGGGCTGCGCGACGCGTCTGTTTCTCTGCTGCTTCCGGAAGGCGATATCCCACTCATGAAGTCAGAATCAGATGAAGTCCGGCTGCGGCGCGTAAACTTACACATCTTTTTGGCGGACATCCTCCACGTGAACCGCCTGTTCAAGGAAGCGGCCTTCACACTTCGACACGGCGTTTTTGATCGGGTCGTGGTGTTCGGTCTCTGGTCGCGCGGTCTTCAGCTAGAGGAGGCAACGACCTATGGTCTCGAGATTTTCCGGCTTAAGGTCCTGAATCGTCGGTTCGCTGATGCTTGGTTTATGCGTTTCATCCCTTTGCGTAAGCTCATTGCCGCTATCAGCCTGATGGAGTTTGGGGCCAGGGCGGTCAAGGAAGCGGTGCGGCTAAAGCCCACACATGTCAGTTGTCACAACGTATTGTTGCTGCCGGTCTGCTGGATGGCTGCGCGTTTGACCGGTGCGCAGCTAGTCTACCTTCCGCACGAGCTCGAGACCCGGCGGGCTCACCTGCGCGGCCTTGCCCAGAAATGTCAAGAGTTGATCGAGCGGAGCTTCATCAAGACGGCCTCTGACGTTGTGGCTGTCTGCGAGCCTATCGCAGGCTGGTATAGGCAGACATACTGCCTGACCAATGTGCATGTAGTTCGCAACGTACCCGAGAGAGACGCGGTCGTGATTAAGAAGGTCCCCGAAGGTGACTTTCGGCAGCGATTCGACATCCCCGTAGATGCGACCGTCTTCATCTATCAGGGGATCTTTGGAAAGGCGCGTGGGACCGATCGACTCCTTGAAATCTTTTCGGATTTGTCACCTGAACGGGCGCATCTCGTTCTCATGGGTTATGGCGACCCGAGCGACCACGAAGCCATCGACCGCCATGTAGCTCGCCAATCCAACATTCATTACCAACCGGCGGTGCCTCGCGAATGGATCACCTCTTATACAAGCGGCGCCGACATCGGCGTCTTTATCGCCGAGGATCCGCCCCTGAACGACCGCTGGGCTTTGCCCAATAAGTTCTTCGAGTTCGTCCACTCTGGCCTTCCTGTGCTCGTTAGCGACAACTTGGGGCTGCTTTCCGAGTTGGTGGCCGAGCACAACATTGGGTGGTCAGCGCCCTACGCTGACATTAGGCGCAAGATCGAGGCCCTGATTCAAACCGACGTCAGGCCCTATCGCCCACGGGCCAAGGCTTTCGCACGTATAGCTGTATGGGAAGAAGATGCTCAGGTGTTCAAAACCGTCTACGGCCGTACAAAAGCCGTAGAACAGCCAAGCGTGTCGAACATGGATGAGGCCAAATGAGCCTGATCGACACCTCGCGGCGATATTTCGTCGGATGATCGTCCATTTCACCACCGTGCACCCGCGTGTCGACTCGCGCATCCGCTATAAGGAACTAGCATCGTTGCAAAGCGCGTTCGGTGAACCGCTGGCGATGTATGTTCAGGACGGACTTGGCGATGAAGTCGATCGGCTCACCGATCTCAGAATCGTAGATACCGGACCGCCTCTAAGTCGCTACCTGCGTATGACCATTGGGGCGTGGCGCATGATCAATGCGCTGATTGTGGCCCGGCCAAAAATCGCACACTTTCACGATCCCGAACTGCTCCCTTGGGCGATCCTTTTGAGGCTGTGGGGCATCAAGGTGGTCTACGACGTCCACGAGGACGTCCCGCGGCAAGTATTGCACAATCCCGGTTTGCCCGGTTGGCTGCGCCCCCTGCTCCCGGGCCTTGTGAGCATGATCGAGTGGGTGGGGGGGCAACTGCTTTCAGGCGTCGTCGCTGCGACACCTGAAATCGCCGCTCGATTTCCTGCGCGGAAAACTGTGCTGGTACAGAACTACCCCCTAGTTGGGGAGCTCGATGTCCCGAACCAGATTCCTATGTCCGCTCGGCCCCGTGAGTTTGTCTATGTAGGCGGGCTTACGAAGCATCGCGGTCTTTTTACCATGATCGAGGCGACCGCTCGGGTTTCCGGGGCAGGCGCGCGCTTGCGAATCGCGGGCCGTTTCAACACGCCCGAGGATCAGGCGCGCGCCGAGCAGAGCACGGGCTGGGCCTCCGTTCGCTTTGACGGCTGGGCCGCCCGCTCCCAGGTCTCAGCCCTGCTCACGCGTGCAAGGGCCGGGCTGGTGACGCTGTTTCCGATTCGGAATTACGTCGAGGCTAGGCCGGTAAAGCTGTTCGAGTATATGTCTGCGGGGCTTCCTGTGATCGCCTCGGATTTCCCCCGCTGGAGCGAAATTGTCCGAGGTGCAAGCTGTGGTTTGTTGGTCGACCCAGAAGATCCGGCTTCAATCGCAAAGGCCATGCAATGGGTTCTCGATCACCCGGACGAGGCGCAGGAAATGGGACAGAGGGGCCGTCAGGCCGTCCTCGACCTCTACAACTGGGGTCGAGAGGCGGAGAAGCTCGTGACGTTCTACGATGCCCTGCTGGGCCTCAGCGCGAAGATGGCGCAATCATGACTGTCGGCCCTGCCTTAGAAGCGTACGGATGGATCAAGAAATCGGCAGCCGGCTCAAGCGTCATCGTTCCGATCGCGCGCCGGACAAGCTACACCTGCTGCAATTGAAACCCCACGCGACCTGAGGCCTAACCATGTGCGGAATTTTCGGAATAATCTCGGCCGGGGCGTCGGCAAAGGGCGATCTCGTGAAGCTTGCGACACACGCCAAACAGCGCGGCAAGGATTCCAGCGGCCTGACGTTCCTTCGGGATGATGTTTACCAGATCCACCGAGCAGACGATGTGATCGATACCCTTCTGGCCGCGACCCAGCCATATTCCATGCGCTTTGTCATGGGTCATAGTCGATTGATCACGAACGGCTTGGGCGACAACCAGCCGGTGCTTCGTGAAGACGTCTGCGTCATTCACAATGGCATCGTGGTGAATCACGACGAGATCTGGGCGAAGATCGGCAAGGTTCGCGAACTGCAGATCGACACCGAAGTTATCCCCGCCATCGCCGCCGCTCACCTGGCGGACGGCGGCGCAGTCGAGGAGATCCCGGGCAAGGTTCTGGCGTTGTGCAAGGGCGTGGTCGCTTGCGCCATGGCCCTGCCTCGCTTGGGGAAGCTGGTTTTGTTCTCGAACAACGGCAGCCTCTATGTCGGCCGGAAAGATGGCGCGACCTATTTTGCGTCCGAGGCTTACCCTCTCTCGGTTGTCCGTTGCACGGACATCCAGCAGATCAAGCACGACGGCTTGGTCCTCGACATTCCCCAGTCAGACGCTCCCTATGCGATCTCTAACAAGGCTGGCCGCAAGACCAACCTGATCCCGGAACTGGTTCTGAAATCAGCCGAGGAGAAGCTCCTCGTCTATCCGAAGCATGACCTGAGGCGCTGCACCAAATGCGTCCTGCCCGAGACCATGCCCTATATCACCTTCAACGACGAGGGCGTCTGCAACTACTGCACCAATTACCGCAAGCGGAACGCGCCCAAACCGAAGCAGGAATTGTTCGACCTCGTCGAGCCGTTCCGCCGCGCCGACGGCAACGACTGCGTGGTGCCCTTCTCGGGCGGGCGGGATAGCTGCTATGCGCTGCATCTTATAGTCAACGAACTGAAGATGAAGCCGGTCACCTATACCTATGACTGGGGCATGGTCACCGATCTGGGCCGGCGCAACATCAGCCGGATGTGTGGAGAGATGGGCGTCGAGAACATCATTGTTGCCGACGACATCCAGCAGAAGCGTGAAAACATCAGGATGAATCTCATAGCTTGGCTCAAGAAGCCGGACTTGGGGTTGATCAACATCTTGATGGCGGGAGACAAGCACTTCTTCCGCCACGTCGAGACCATAAAGCGCCAGACGGGGATCAGTCTGAACCTCTGGGGTGTTAATCCACTTGAGACAACGCATTTCAAGTCGGGCTTCCTCGGGGTTCCGCCAGACTTTGCAGAGGACAAGGTCTATTCCAACGGTGCGATGAAGCAACTGCGATATCAGTACCTGCGGCTCAAGGCGATGGCAAAGAGCCCGGGTTATTTCAACACTTCCCTCTGGGATACGGTCAGCGGCGAATACTATAGGAGCTTTCACGCCAAAACAGACTATTTCCACGTCTTCGACTACTGGACCTGGGAGGAGCGGGCCGTGGATGAGTCCCTTGCGCTGTATGACTGGGAAAAAGCGCCGGATACCAACACGACCTGGCGGATTGGCGACGGCACGGCCGCCTTCTACAATTATGTCTATTACACTGTGGCCGGATTCTCGGAACACGATACCTTCCGCAGCAACCAGATTCGCGAAGGGCAGATCAGCCGCGCCGAAGCCCTCGTCCGGATCGAGGACGAGAATCGTCCGCGCTACGCCAACATGAAATGGTATCTGGACGCCGTGGGCTTGGACTTCGCCGACACCCTCCGGGTCGTCAACGCCATCCCCCGATTATACGAGGAAGTGCGCGCGTGAGCGCCTGCGTCTGGTACGTCTCCAAGTACGCCGCCCTTCCCTCCGCAGGTCGCGGCGGCACACGAGCCTTTATGATCATGCGCGAGCTGGCGCGGGCGGGCCACCGCGCTGTCATGCTCATATCCGACTCCAACCATCTGACCGAGGTTCCGCGGCTGGCTGGCCCGCATCTACTTGAGACCGTCGAGGACGTCGACGTCCACTGGATCAGGACCCGCAAATTCACGGGGGCCAAATCGATTGGCCGGATCCTGAGCTGGCTCGATTTTGAGTTGCGGCTCTTTCTGCTTCCCAAGCGGGGCCTGCCTCGCCCTGATGTGGTGATCGTATCGAGCCTGTCCCTGCTCACGATCTTCAACGGTCTGTGGCTGAAGGTCAGGTACCGGTGTCGACTGGTCTTCGAGGTCCGGGATATCTGGCCTTTGACCATCATCGAGGAGGGCGGTTTCAGCCCCTACAACCCCTTGGTCATGGGCCTCGCGGCCGTGGAGCGATTGGCCTACCGCACCGCTGACGTGATTGTCGGAACCATGCCCAATCTCGCGGCGCATGTTTCTGACGTCGCGCCTCGTCACGCCCCGGTCCACTGTGTCCCATTCGGCGTCGATCTCGACATGATCGAAAAAGCCCGTCCCCTGCCCCCGCCCTGGTTGCAAGAACACATTCCGGCTGGCAAATTTGTCGTCTGTCATGCCGGAACCATCGGGATCACCAACGCCCTCGACACCCTGTTCGATTGCGCCCGGGCGATGCGTGAACGGTCCGACGTGCACTTCCTGATTCTCGGTGAAGGCGGACTGAAACCTTACTACCAGGCTCTCACCGCTGATCTTCCCAATGTGTCGTTCGCCGGCGCCGTGGCCAAGGACCAGGTCGGGGCGGCGCTCGAGGCCTGCGACCTCCTCTACTTCTCGGTCCATGTCTCCAAGGTCTGGAACTACGGACTGTCGCTGAACAAGGTCATCGACTACATGCTGGCCGGCAAGCCGATCGTCGCCTCCTATTCCGGCTATCCGACGATGGTGGACGAGGCCGGCGCCGGCACGGCCCTGCCGGCGGGAGACCCGGCCGCGCTCGAAGCCGAAATCGTGCGCTTCGCCGAGATGGAGCCGGAGACGCGACTTGCCATGGGGCAGGCTGGTCGAGATTGGCTGTGGCGTAATCGCCAGTACCGGGACCTGGCCGAACGGTATCTGCGCATTGCATTGGATCGCCACGACCAGCCAGCAATACAGCCCTGAACTACCCGCGACTCGCCCGACGAGACGACGCGCTTTGGAGGACGAGATATATCCGCTGTTTCACCCTCAAGACGCCGCGTCCGGGGGGCTAGTTGCTTAGTACAAGGAAATTCGGCTGTGGGAGCAGAGATTTGCCAAGTTTTAGTGATCGTGATCGATCCAAGCTCTCGAGTCGCAGCGGTCGGCTGAAGCGAGCTTTTGACGTCGTGGCGGCCACGGCAGCACTCGTGCTGCTTGCACCTGTCTTGGTGAGCGTAACCTTTATGGTCCGGCGTCGCATGGGCAGTCCCGCCCTGTTCCGTCAGGTCCGCCCCGGCCTGCAAGGCCGACCGTTCGAAATCATAAAATTCCGCACCATGCGGGATGCAACGGGTCCGGATGGTCAGCCGCTACCGGATGCAGAGCGGCTGACGGATTTCGGGCGCTGGCTGCGGGCCACCAGCCTCGATGAACTGCCCGAGCTGTGGAATGTGCTCAAGGGCGACATGAGCCTCGTCGGGCCGCGCCCGCTGCTGATGGAATACCTGCCCCTCTACACCCCGGAACAGGCGCGCCGTCATGAAGTCCGCCCCGGCGTCACCGGCTGGGCCCAGGTCAATGGTCGCAATGCCCTGAGCTGGGATGAGAAATTCGCCCTCGACGTCTGGTATGTCGACCGACACACTCTGTGGCTGGATGTGAAGATCATTATCCTGACGCTTCGGCGTATAGTCCAGCGCGACGGCATATCGGCGCCGGGTTCTGCGACTATGGAGAAGTTTGAGGGATGAGCGGACGGCTGGCCATTCTGGGTGCCGGCGGACATGGGCGTGTCATCGCCGATTGCGCCGAGCGTCTGGGTTGGTCTGAGATCGCCTTCTTCGACGACAATCCGAATGCGGAAAAGCCCGGCCCGTGGGAATTGGCTGGTACGGGGGCCGACCTGCTGGCCTCGGTTGCGGACTTCGAGGCCTTTATCGTCGGCATCGGCATCAACTGCATCCGGCTGGAGCGTCAGCAGGCGTTGGTGGCTGAGGGCGGCACCACCGCGACCCTGATCCATCCGGCCGCAACCGTCAGTCGTCACGCCGCAATTGGCGCGGGCTCGGTGGTCTTTGCGGGTGCCGTCGTCAACGTCGGGGCCGTGGTCGGTCAGGCCTGTATCCTCAACACCGGCTGCGGCATCGACCATGACGACCACCTCGCCGACGGCGTCCATGTGTCGCCGGGCGCGCATCTGGGCGGAGGCGTGTCGGTGGGCGAGGCCAGCTGGATCGGCCTCGGCGCCTCGGTCCGGGAGGGCATCTCCATCGGCCGGGATGTGCGGGTCGGCGCGGGTGCTGTCGTGGTCAGAAATATAGCCGACGGCCTGACGGTGGTCGGCAATCCTGCCCAGGACATGAAGCGGAGCCCCGATGCTTAACACCCCCTTCTCCCCTTGGCCCAGCTTCAGCCTAGAAGAGGTCCAGGCCGTCGCCGATGTTGTGGCGTCGAACCGCGTCAACTACTGGACCGGCGATCGCTGCCGCACCTTTGAAAAGCATTTCGCCGAATGGGCGGGCACTAAACACGCCATCGCCCTGGCCAATGGCACGGTCGCGCTGGATGTGGCGTTGAAGGCGTTGGGTATCGGGCCGGGGGATGAGGTCATCACCACGCCGCGAACCTTCCTCGCTTCCGCCTCCTGCATCGTCACGGCGGGCGCTGTCCCGGTCTTTGCCGACGTCGATCCGGACAGCCAGAACATCACCGCCGACACCATCCGGGCCGTGATGACCGAGCGGACCAAGGCCGTCATCTGCGTCCATCTGGGCGGCATGCCGTGTGACATGGATCCGATCATGGCGCTGGCGGAAAAGCACAACCTCAAGATCATCGAGGACTGCGCCCAGGCTCACGGGGCCCGCTATCGCGGCCGCAGCATCGGCTCGATCGGCCACATCGGCGCATGGTCCTTCTGTCAGGACAAGATCATGACGACCGGCGGCGAGGGTGGCATGGTGACCACGGACGATCCCGCCCTGTGGGATTTCGTGTGGTCGTACAAGGACCATGGCAAGAGCTGGGAAGGTGTCTATGAGCGCTCGCATCCGCCCGGTCCGCGACTGGTCCACGACACCTTCGGCACCAATTGGCGCATGATCGAGATGCAGGCCGCCATCGGCCTGATCCAGCTGGAACGCATGGCCGACTGGACCGCGCGTCGCACCGAAATCGCGCTGAAGCTGGCCGGGGCCTGCGCCCCGTTTTCCGCCGTACGGGTGCCCCTGCCGCCCGAACATGTGGTCCACGCCTGGTACCGGTTCTATGCCTTCGTGCAGCCGGACCATCTGGCCGAGGGCTGGACGCGCAACCGCATCATCGAGGAGATCAATGCGCTCGGCGTGCCCTGTTTCCACGGCTCGGCGTCCGAGGTCTATCTGGAGGCCGCATTTGACGGCACCGGCTGGCGACCCCCGCAGCGCCTGCCGGTCGCGCGCCAACTGGGCGAGACCAGTATCGCCTTCCTGACCCACCCGACCCTAACCGACGATGAGGTGGCAAAGACCGCCAAGGCGATCCGTACCGTGCTGGGCCGGGCGTCGGCCTAGCCCCGCAGTCGCCGCCGCAGGGCCTCCAGCCAGACGGGCAGGGCGGCGCAGGCGATGCCGGCGATGTCGGCGATCCAGTCCTTCCAGTCCGCGTCACGGCCGACATAGGCCTGAACGATCTCGATCCCGCCCCCGGCGATGACGAGCAGGGCGATGAGGATCCCGCGCGGCACCCGGGGCAGGGCCAGCGACAGCAAGAGGGTCAGGACGAAGAACGACAGGAAATGGCCGGCCTTGTCCCACGGGATCAGACCTGGTCCGTCGCCCGGCGGCTCGAACGCCAGCCACAGGGTGGCGAGGGTGGCGACCAGCGCGGCCAGCCGGATCGCCCACAGGACGAGCGGCGCGCCGGGCGAGGGCGCGTCAACAGTCACGGTTTCGGAATCACTCACGGGTCAGCAGCCTCTTTACATCCTGGGCTCGCGATAGGTCACAAACCAGTACGGCGTCGTGCTCGACGATCACCGCCAGACCGGAGACGCCGAGTGTCGCCACCGTCACGCCGTCCGGTGCCCGGATCAGGCATCCCGCGCTGTCGAGACTCAGGTGGGCGGTGCCCTCGTTCTCGCTGACCGTCGCCACCGCGTCCCAGGCGCCGAGGTCCGACCAGGCAAGGGTCAGCGGCAGGACCGAGGCCCGGTCGGTCGTCTCCATCACCGCATAGTCGAACGACAGGCGGGGTGCGGCAGCAAATCCGGCCCCCAGCACGGCGCCCCCCTCGGGCACGGCCCCCGCGACCGCGCGCCAGATCTCCGGCGCATGGCGCTCCATCTCCTCGCGCAGGGTCCGGGCCGTAGCGATAAAGGCGCCGCTGTTCCACAGGCACCCCTCGAGGATCAGCTGTGCCGCCCGGTGGCTATCGGGCTTTTCGATGAAGGCCTGAACCGGGGCCAGTCCGGCATGTTCGGGCCGGATGTATCCGTAGGCCGATGAAGGCTGGGTCGGGGCCACGCCCAGAGTCACGATCCGGCCCGTGTCTCCGGCTGCATCTGCTGCCGTGGTCAGGGCGTGGCGGTACCCCGCCTCGTCCGGGATGTGGTGGTCCGAGGCAAGAATCATCACCCGGCCGTCGGGATCACGGGCCTCGACCCAGGCCGCTGCCGCCGCCACCGCCGCCGCCGAATCCCGGCCTTCCGGTTCCAGCAACACCGTGGCCTCGGCGCCCACCGCGGCCAATTGCTCCGTAATCAGATCGGCATGGGTCGCGGCTCCCACGACCAGCAGCCGGCCGCCGTTTTCAACGAGTGGCAGCACCCGCCGCACCGCCAGCTGGAAGAGCGACAACGGTCCGGTCAGATCAAGGAAGGGCTTGGGCCGGTCCGGGCGCGACGCCGGCCACAGCCGCGTCCCCGCCCCGCCGCAGAGGATGACGGGATAGAGCTGACCCTGGCTCAAGCGGGGCGCCCCTTGACCAGATCATCCACCACCCCGGGATCGGCCAGGGTCGAGGTGTCGCCCAGCGATCCCAGTTCGTTCTCGGCAATTTTCCTCAGGATGCGCCGCATGATCTTGCCCGAGCGTGTCTTGGGCAGGCCCGGCGCCCAGTGGATCACATCGGGCGCCGCGATCGGTCCGATCTCGGACCGGACATGCCTGACCAGTTCGGCCCGCAGCGCCTCATCGGGCTCGACCCCGGCATTCAGGGTCACATAGGCCCAGATGCCCTGGCCCTTGATGTCGTGGGGATAGCCGACGACGGCGGCCTCGGCCACCGACGGATGCAGCACCAGGGCGCTCTCGACCTCGGCCGTGCCCATCCGGTGGCCCGAAACGTTCAGCACGTCGTCGACCCGACCGGTGATCCAGTAGTCGCCGTCGGCGTCGCGCCGGCATCCGTCGCCGGTGAAATAGCGGCCGGGGTAGGTGGAGAAATAGGTGTCGAAGAAGCGCTGATCGTCGCCATAGACGGTCCGCATCTGGCCCGGCCAGCTGTCGGCGATGCACAGATTGCCCTCGGCCGGACCGGTCAGTTCATGACCCTCGGCATCAACCACCTGCAGCTGGATGCCCGGCAGGGGTCTGGTCGCTGACCCCGGCTTGAGGTCGGTCGCCCCCGGCAGCGGCGTGATCAGATGGCCGCCGGTTTCGGTCTGCCACCAGGTGTCGACGATCGGGCAGCGGCCGTCGCCTACCACCTCATGATACCAGCGCCAGGCCTCGGGATTGATGGGCTCTCCGACCGTCCCCAGCAGGCGCAGCGAGGCCCGCGAGGTGGCCTTCACCGGCCCGTCGCCTTCACGCATCAGCGCCCGGAGCGCCGTCGGGGCCGTATAGAAGATCTCGACCCGGTGCTTGTCGACCACCTGCCAGAAACGGCTGTGGTCGGGATAGTTGGGCACGCCCTCGAACATCACTGTGGTCGCCGCATTGGCCAGCGGCCCATAGACCAGATAGCTGTGACCGGTGACCCAGCCGACATCGGCCGTGCACCAGAACACCTGACCGGGGCGATAGTCGAACGTCAGCTCATGGGTCCAGGCCGCCCAGACCAGATAGCCGCCCGTGGTGTGCAGCACGCCCTTGGGTTTTCCGGTCGAGCCCGAAGTATAGAGGATGAACAGCGGGTCCTCGGCCCCCATGGGCTCGGGCGGGCAATCGTCCTCGACCGCGGCGCCCTCGGGGCCGTAATCGATGTCGCGCCCGTCGACCCAGTCGATCTCGGCACCGGTGCGCCGCACGACCAGTACGTTCCGGACACTGACCTTTTCCAGCGCCGCATCGACATTGGCTTTCAACGGAATGGTTTTGCCGCCGCGCAGGCCCTCGTCGGCGGTGATGACAAAGTCCGACCCACAGTCCTCGATCCGCCCGGCCAGACTGTCCGGCGAAAAGCCGCCGAACACGACCGAATGGACCGCCCCGATGCGGGTGCAGGCCAGCATGGCATAGGCGGCCTCGGGGATCATGGGCATGTACAGCGTCACCCGGTCGCCCCGGTTCACGCCGTGCTTCTTCAGCACATTGGCCATCCGGCACACGGCCGTGTGCAGTTCACCGTAGGTGATGGCCGCGCTCTCGGCCGGATCATCCCCCTCCCAGATGATGGCCACGTCGTCGCGTCGCTCGGGCAGGTGCCGGTCGATGCAGTTGACCGAGACGTTCAGAATTCCGTCCTCGTACCAGCGGATACGGAAGTCGGCCGCGTCGAAGCTGACGTCCTTGATCCGGGTCGGAAAGGCCATCCACTCAAGGCGCTCGGCCACGCCGCGCCAGAAACCGTCGGGGTCCGTTTCGGCCGCCTTGCACGCATTCTCATAGCGCGCGCGGTTCACATGGGCGGTGCGGGCCCACTCTTCGGGGACAGGATAGATCGCCGGTTCGTTCATGCCTCACCTCTCGTCGAGGGGGCATCCAATAGCAAGCCGTCAACGGATTCCAGCGTCGCCGGAATATCCCGGGTCGCTCAGCGGCGGGCGGCGGCGCCGTCGCCCCGGGCGAGGGATTCGACCTCATCGAGGCTGGTCATGGCATTGTCCCCGGGCGTGGTCATGGCCAGGGCCCCGTGGGCGACGCCCAGCGCCAGCGCCTCGTCCAGCGGGCGCCCGTCCATGAGGCCGAACGCCAGACCCGAGACAAAGCCGTCGCCACCACCGACCCGGTCCAGAATCGCCACCTCGGTCGGGGCGTGCACGGTCAGGACACCGCCTGCCCAGGCGCAGGCGCCCCAGCGGTTCATCGAGGCCGTCACCGGATCGCGCAGGGGGGAGGCCAGCAGGCGCAGGTTTGGCAGCTGATCTGTCAGCCGTCCGGCCGCCGCGGCGAACGGGGCCGGGTCGCAGGGGTCGCTGCGCGACTCGAAGGTCTCGATACCCAGACAGGCGGCCAGGCTGAGTTCATCGCCGATCAGCACATCGACCTGTTCGGCGATGGCGCGGTTGACCCGGCGGGCGGCCTCGGGATCAGGGTGCGCGGCCCACAGGCTGGCGCGATAGTTCAGGTCATAGCTGACCACCGTGCCGTGGCGCCGGGCCGCCGTCACCGCCGCGAGCGCCGTCTCCGCCGTCGATTCCGACAGGGCCGAGAAAATGCCGCCGGTGTGCAGCCAGCGGACGCCCTCTTCGCCGAACAGGGCGTCCCAGTCGACCTCGTCGGGCTGCATGGCCGACGCCGCCGAATGCGCCCGGTCGGACACGCCCAGCGCCCCGCGCGGCCCGAAGCCCCGCTCGGTGAAGTTCAGTCCGACCCGGTTCTCGCGCCCGACCGGATCGGCTTCGCGCCACAGGATGTGGGCGTCCGACACCCCGCCCTGCAGGATCAGCTCATGCACCAGGACGCCGAGGTCATTGCGGGGCAGGGCGGTGACGACCGCCGTCCGCTGCCGGAAGGTCTTCGCCAGACCCCGCGCGACATTGTATTCGCCGCCGCCCTCCCACACCTGGAAGTGGCGGGCAGAGCGGATGCGCCCCTCGCCCGGGTCCAGCCGCAGCATGACCTCGCCCAGCGCCACCGCGTCCCGGCGGCAGCTGTCCTTGGGCTTCAGATGGGGCAGCAGGGTCATTTCATCAGCGAGGGCAGCCACAGCGACAGCGCCGGGATGAAGGTCACCAGCATCAGCACGATCACACAGGCGAAGTAGAAGGGCCAGATCGAGCGCAGCGATTGCGTCATCGGAATCCTGGCGATGGCGCTGCCGACGAACAGCACCGATCCGACCGGCGGCGTGATCAGGCCGATGCCGCAGCTGAGCAGCAGGATCACCCCGAATTGCACCGGGTCGACGCCGAAGGCCTTGGCCACCGGCAGGAAGATCGGCGTGACGATGATGATCAGTGGCGCCATGTCCATGAAGGTGCCGAGGAACAGCAGGCAGGCGATGATCATCAGCATGATCAGGACCGGATTGTCTGTCAGGCCGTTCAGGACCTCGATCATCATGCCGGGCACCTGCAGATAGGCCATCAGCCAGCCGAACGCCCCGGCACAGCCGATGATGAACAGCACCGCGCCCGAGGTCCGGCCCGCGCCGATGCAGGCCTCCTTGAAGGCCGCCCAGCGCATGTGGCGATAGACGATGCCGGTGACGATGATGGCGTAGACCACGGCGATCGAGGCGGATTCGACGGCGGTGAAGATGCCGGCCCGGATCCCGCCAAAGATAATGACGACCAGCAGCAGGCCGGGGATGGCGGCGATCAGCCGGGTCAGGACGGTGCCGAACCCGGGGAAGACATCGGCCGGATAGCCGCGCTTGCGGGCCACCCAGTAGGCGGTGACCATCAGGGCCATGGCCAGCAGCAGGGCCGGCACGATGCCGCCCGCGAACAGGTCCGAGATCGACACCCCGCCCCCGGCCGAGGCCGAATACAGGATCATATTGTGCGAGGGCGGCACCAGCAGGGCCACCAGCGCGGCCGAAATGGTGACGTTGACCGCATAGTCGCTTTCATAGCCGCGCTTCTGCATCTGCGGGATCATGGTGCCGCCGATGGCCGAGACGTCGGCGATGGCCGAGCCCGAGACCCCGCCGAACAGGGTCGAGCCGACCACCGTGACCTGACCCAGACCGCCGCGCACATGGCCGACGAGGGACGAGGCCAGCGAGATCATCCGGTCGGAAAGTCCGCCCTTCATCATCAGCTCGCCGGTAAAGATGAACAGCGGGATGGCCAGCAGGGCCACCGAGGCCATGTCCGACCCCATCTGCTGAAACACCACGATCGGCGGCAGCGCCAGATACAGCACGGTCGCCAGCGTCGCCCCCATCAGACAGAAGGCGACCGGCACCCCGAGGACCAGTAGCAGGGCCAGAACCCCGAACAGGATAAGGAATTCCATGCTCAGTCCTCCCGCACGGGCCGGGGCGCGCCGGTGAACAGGCGCTCCAGGGCAAAGATCAGGATCAGCACGCCGCCCAGCGCCAGACCCAGGAATTTCAGGCCGGAGGGCAGGGGGGCACCGGCCAGCGGCACGGTCCAGTCATCCATCATCAGATAGCCGCCCATGGTCGCCAGCCCGAGGCCGGTCGCCGCCGCGATCAGCCGCGACAAGGTCGCGAGGCCCGCGCGGATCGGTCCCGGCATGGCATGGGCAAAGGTCTGGAAGGCGAAATGAGTCTCGAAGCGCACGCCCACGGCGGCCCCGAACATGACCGCGACACTCATCAGGATCAGCGCCACGGGCTCCGTCCAGCCGGGCGAATCGTTCAGCACATAGCGGGCAAACACCTGCCAAGCCTGGACCAGCGCCATGGCCAGCAGGGCCGCCCCCGCCAGTCCCAGCACGATCCGGGACAGATGGTCCAGCAGGCCGCGTTTCGGCGCGTCGGATGATGTCATCGGTTCCTCCCCGGACCCGTTGGATGTCGGGCCGTTCAGGCGGCCGCTGTGATCTGGTCGTAGAGGGGCTTCAGGCCTGCCCCGTCGGTGTATTTGGCGTTGACCGGCTCCACCGCGCGGGCGAAGGCGGCCATCTCTACCTCGTTCACCTGCGTGCCCGCGGCGATCACGGCGGCGCGCGCCTCGGCCTCGCGCCTGTCCCATTCGACCCGCATCAGGGGCACCGAACGCCGGGCCACATCGCGCACCAGATCACGGTCGGCTGAGCTCAGCGCATCCATCGACGCTTTCGAGATCAGCAAGGCGTCGGGCGAATACAGGTGTTTCGTGTCGCTCCAGTAGCGGGCCACCTCATACTGGCGACTGGACTGATAGCTGGGCCAGTTGTTCTCGGCCCCGTCGATCAGATGGGTCTGCAGCGACGAGAACACCGCCCCGAACGTCAGCGGCGTCGGATTGGCCCCCATGGCCCGGACCGTGTCGAGGAAGATGTCCGACTGGGGCGCTCGGATCTTCAGCCCCTTCATGTCGACGGGCTCATAGACCGGACGGCGGACGTTGTAGATGCTGCGCGGCGCGGCGTCGTAATAGGCCAGCCCGACCAGCCCGCGTCCCTCGAACACATTCAGCAGTCGCGTACCGATATCGCCGTCGACCACGGCCCGCATATGCTCGACCGAGCGAAACACATAGGGCAGGCACAGCAGGCTGGTCTCGGGGAAGGCATTGTTCAGCGCGGCGGCCGCCACCCGGCAGATGTCGATGGCCTGAAAGCGCGCCAACCCTATTGAGTCGTCCTCATTGCCCAACTGGCCCGAGGGGAAGGAGCGGATGCCCAGTCGCCCGTCGGTCAGCCGGCCCAACTCCTCGCCCATCCACTTGACGGCGGTGACGGTCGGATAATCGGCCGGATGCACATCGGCGGCATGCAGCAGCCGCGGCCCGTCGCCGTCCGTCCCGGTCGCGGTGCCACAGGCCGACAGGGCGGCGGCGCCGGCCCCCATCAGCCCTGTGCCCAACAGTCGTCTGCGAGTGGGGGTCATGGGGTTCCTCCCTCGGCGCGTATGGCCCGACAGGTGATGGTACCATGGGGCCCGAAATCGGCTTCGGCGGTCTGACCGATGGCGATGCGGTGCACCCCCGTGGCCGCGCCGGTCGAGATCCACTGACCCGCCTGCGGTCGCAGGCCCCGTTCCGCCAGCACGTTCAGCAGGAAGGCGAGGGAGTCGAACGGTCCTCCCGGAATATGAGTGGCGCCGCCGGTCCCGACCGTTTCGCCGTCGATGCGCATGGCACACGTCAGATCGTCCAGCGCCCCGGGATCCCCGGCCCACTCGCGCTCGACCTCGGCGCCAAGGATCAGGCCCGCATTGTTGCCAAAGTCCGAGGCCGTGACCGCCGGTCCGTGGTCATTGATGCCGGGAAAGGGACTGCCGGCGATCTCGACGCCGACCCGGATCTGGCTGACCAGTCGGGTCGCATCGGCCACGGTCCAGCGGCTTCGCAGCGGCGGCGTCTCGGCAATCAGCAGCAGATATTCGGCCTCCACCGCGCCAAAGCCGTCTACGATCAGCGGGAATTCCGTGAGGGTCCCGGCCGGCCTGACGGTGGCGGCAAAGATTGGACCGGCCAGACGCCCGGCGCCGAACTGCCCGTCCAGCGGGGGCGGAATCCGGCCCAGTTTCCAGCCGGCAATTGCGTCCGGCATCAGGGCGATGGCGGCATCCTGGATGGCGTAGGCCGCTGCGAGGGTGTCGGGTACGGGGCCCGGATAGGTCGGCAGGGCCTGGCCGGATCGACGGGCCTCGACAAAGGCCCGCGCGATGGCGCGGCCATGCTCGGACAGGACAGCCGCATGAGGCACAGCGCGGGCCGTCATGACGTCGACTCGGGCGAGGGACGCATACAAGCCGCTGTAATTGTTAGGGACAGGCGCACGCGTCCTCCGTTTTTCCTTTGACATTGCGCAGGAAGGAAACCGGTGTCAATTTGAATCGAGGCAAAGGGCGTCACACCGGGCCAGGGCTCGTGGCAAGATGACGACCGAACCGGGAAGGAAGCTGATGAACCGTCGACACACTCTGATCTCCGTCTGTCTCGGCCTGTTCGCCGCAGTCGCTCTCAGCCTCGCCGGTCCGGCGCCGTCACACGCGCAGGCCGGTCCACTGGCCTTCCCGGGAGCGCTGGGCTGGGCCTCGGCCACCCCCGGCGGCCGGGGCGGCGAAATCATCCGCGTCACCAATCTGAACGGCGAAGGTCCGGGCTCACTTCGCGCGGCGATCGAGGCCGACGGCCCCCGTATCGTGGTGTTCGAGGTCGGCGGCGTCATCGACCTCGACATGAAGACCCTGCGGCTGCGCAATCCCTTCATCACCATCGCCGGCCAGACGGCGCCTTCGCCCGGCATCACCCTGATCCGCGGCGGCATCGACATCGCAGCCCATGATGTGATCGTGCAGCACATCCGCATTCGCCCCGGATCGGCCGGCCAGGGCTGGATGAGCGGCTGGGACGAGGACGGTATTTCGACCGTCGGCGCGTACAACGTCATCATCGACCACTGCAGCCTGACCTGGGCGACCGACGAGAACCTGTCGGCGTCCGGCCCGCGCTTCACCGGCTCGACTCCCGAGGAATGGCGCGCCGGCACCAGCCACAACATCACCTTCTCGAACAATATCGTTGGCGAGAGCCTGGCCTATTCCAGCCACTCCAAGGGCGAGCACTCCAAGGGCTCGCTGATCCACGACAACGTCACGGGCCTCCTGATCGTCGGCAATCTCTATGCCCACAATTATGAGCGCAGCCCCCTGTTCAAGGGCGGCGTGCACGGCATCATCCTCAACAACCTGATCTATGATCCGGGCCCGCGCGCCATCCACTACAACCTTGCGCCCGAGGAATGGGGCAGCGTCCCGTTCGAGGTCGGCAAGATGTCGGTGGTCGGCAATGTGCTGCGCGCCGGCCCCTCGACCCCGACCGACCGTCTGGCCTTCATGATGATCGGCGGCGCGGGCGATGTGGAATACTATGGCCTCGACAATATCGCCGTCGACCAGGTCGGCGAGCCGATCCGCATGTTCGGCCGCTACACCACCAGCCCGGCCCGCATCATTGAGGTGAACCGTCCGCCCGTCTGGTGGGAAGGGCTGACCCCCATCCCGGCCGTCGACGTCCAACGCTCGGTGCTGTCCACTGCGGGCGCCCGTCCGTGGGACCGCGACATGCGCGACGTTCTGCTGATCGCCGAGGTGGCCGAGGGTCGGGGCGAGATCATCGACAACGAAAGCCAGGTCGGCGGCTATCCGCCTGTCGTCGAACCGACGCGCAAGGCCTTCAACCCCGACGACTGGAATCTGCACGACATGACGCCGAAGCGTGACGATGTTCTGGATCGCCCAGCCAGTCGACGTGGAACCTGAGCCGCCTGAACGCCGGTATGCAGGCCGCGCCGAATTGGCCTATCAGGAACGTCCCATCTCAGCAGGACTTCAGGCGTGACGGATAACAGGCGGACAGGCGGCAAGCCCGTGACCATCAATGATGTCGCGCGGCTGGCCGGAGTGTCCAAAAAGACAGTCTCGCGCGTCATCAACAACTCGCCCCTGCTGCGGGCCGAGACGCGTGAAAAGGTGCAAAAGGTCATTGCCGAATCCGGCTTTGCCCCCGACCCCCAGGCGCGGGGCCTCGCCTTCCGCCGGTCCTTCCTCGTCGGCATGATCTACGACAACCCCAGCCCCAACTATGTGGTCAACATGCAGCAGGGCGTGCTGGACGCCGTGCGGGGCGCCGGGCTTGAGCTGGTGGTCCACCCCTGCAACCGCGCCAGCGAGACCTTTCTGTCCGATGTCCGCGGCTTCATCGTCCGACAGAAGCTGTTCGGCGTGGTCATGCCGCCCTCCGTGTCCGAGGATGAGCGCGTCATCGCCATCCTCAAGGAGGCCGAGTGCCCCTATGTCCGCATCGCCTCCGTGTCGCTGGACGAGCCCCGGCACATGGTCGTGACCAACGACAGTTCGGGCGCCGCCGAGGCGGCCCGCCATCTGGCCGGACTGGGCCACCGCCGCATCGCCTTCATCTCGGGCCCCGACAGCTTCCGCTCCTCGCACGAGCGGGGCAGGGGCTTTGCCGAGGGGCTGGCCGAGCATGGGCTGACGCTGGACCCCGCCTATGTCCGCGTCGGCGCCTATACCTTCGAGTCCGGCGTCGAGGCGGCCCGGGACCTGCTCTCCATGGCTGACCGCCCCACTGCGATCTTCGCCGGCAACGACGAAATGGCCATCGGCGTGATGAAGGCTGCGCGCGACGCGGGCCTCGACGTCCCGTTCGACCTGTCGATCTGCGGCTTTGACGACCTGCCCATGGCCTCGCGCGTCTGGCCGAACCTGACCACCGTCCGCCTGCCGATCCGCGACATGGGCCGCATGGCGGCCGAAAAGCTGACCGCCTCGATCCGCGGTCTGGACGCGGCCACCCTCACCCAGCCCGAGGTCCGCCCTTCGCTGGTCGTCCGCGACTCCACCGCGCCGCTGCCGGGCGGCTGAGAGGTTCCGGTTCCGCTCCCCGGTTGTTAGTCTTCGCGCGCCCCGGGTGCTTGGGAGGGGCGGGGGAGACAGTCATGAAACATCTGCTGACGCGTATCGGCGAATTCCTCGGGGGGATGTTTGCCGCGCTGACTGTACTGGCGGGGGCCGTCCCTGCGACTGCTCAGGTCTTGCCCGTCGACGAGTTCGCCCGTCGCCCGGCACTGGCTCACGTCAGCCTGTCACCGTCCGGACGCTATCTCGCTTATGTTGCCCAGGATGACAGCACGGCCAATCTGGCCGTCCGCGATCTCGTCACCGGTGAAACCAGTGCCCTGTTCGGATCCCAGGCCCGCGAGCGCTTTGGCGGGGTCTATATCGAATGGGTTGAATGGAAGGGCGACGACCTTCTGATAATGGGCGCGACCCGGCTCGAGGTGACCCGCTACCGGGGCGATGCCGATGGCGCGATCCGTACCGCCAACTATGGCAGGTCCCTGCTCGCCATTCCGCGGGACGGTGGCGACATCCGCCGTCTGGAGGGCCCGTTGGCCCGCGCCGGCCGACCGGGCGACCTGCTCGACATCCTGCCCGACCAGCCGGGTCACATCCTGATCACCCACATGGACGCGTCGGGCGACCTCAATGTCGCGCGCGTGGACGTCCGGTCGGGAGAATCAGAGCTGGTCGTCGAAGGCGACCCCCGCGTCATCAGCTATCTGACCGATGAACGGGGCCAGGTGGTCGGGCGACTCGTCTACCGAGGCATCCGGGGCAGGGTGCTGGTCATGCAGGCGCGGGACGCCGACGGTGGCTGGACCGAGACCTTCCGTCTGCACCGCGACGAGATCCGCGATTTTCCGCGCTTCCGGTTCCTCGGGCCGACGGATCAGCCCTCCCAGATCTACGTTGCAGTTCGGCCCGAGGAGGGCGCGCCTGAAGATACGTATGGTGTCCACGTGTTTGATTTCGCCACCCGGACCATGGGCCCGGCCATCTGGCGGCACGGCACCTATGACGTGGCCGATATCGTGCTGGACGGAGACGGCTCTGGTCTGGCGGCGGGGTGCTACTGGGCTGACGTCTACCGGTGCGACTTCGTCGACCCCGATCAGGAGCGGGTGATGGCGGGCATCCGCCGCTTCTTCGGGGCGGGCTTCAGTGCGTCGGTCGTGTCCCAATCGGAAGCGGGGGACAAATGGCTGATCTGGGCCAGTTCTCCTGCAAATGCCGGACAGTATTACCTCTTCGATCTCGACGCCCTGAAGATGGAGCTGGTGGGGTCTGTCTTCCCCGGCCTGCCGGAGGGCCGCCTCGGCCAGATGCGCCGGATCGACTATGCCGCGACCGACGGGCTGGCCCTGACCGCCTATCTGACCCAGCCGTCGGGCACCAACGACGGCGACAAGCCGCCGCTGATCGTCATGCCGCATGGCGGACCTGAGACCAGCGATCACCTGAAGTGGGATACCTGGACGCAGTTCTTTGCCAGCCGGGGCTATCAGGTGCTGCAGCCCAATTTCCGCGGCTCCAGCGGTCAGGGGCGCAATTTCGCCGAGGCCGGCTATCGTCAGTGGGGCGGGCTGATGCAGGACGACGTCACCGCGGCCGTCCAGCACCTGATCGATCAGGGGCTCGCGGACCCGGACCGCATCTGCATCGTCGGGGCAAGCTATGGCGGCTATGCCGCCCTGATGGGACCAGCGACCCGGCCCGACCTCTACCGCTGCGCCATCGCGATCGCGGGGCCGTCCGATCTGGTCGACATGATGAACTGGGAGCGCCGGGAGGCCGGCGATGACACGGATCGCTATGAATACTGGGTGCGGTCCATCGGCGACCCCCGCGAGCACCGCGCGGCGCTCGAGGCTGTCTCGCCGGTTCGTCTCGTCGAAGGGTGGACCACGCCGGTGCTGCTGATCCACGGCGAGCGCGATGACGTCGTGCCGGTGGCCCAGTCCCGCGACATGGACCGTGCCCTTCGCCGCGCCGGCGCCGACGTCGAGCTGCTGATCCTTGAAGAGGCCGGTCACTCGGACTGGGAGCGCCGCGAAGAGATCGCCGTCATGCAGGCCATGGAGACCTTCCTCGCCGAACACCTGCCGGTCGCGCCATGACCCGACCGCTCCCCTCACGGGGTGAGACCGCCGGGCAACAGGTCGTGTGCTAGGCTTCCCTGATCCAGAGGGGGAGGGAGCCGCCATGCTGGGACTGTTGAAGCTTGTCCGACGGATCATCGAGGGCTCGGTCGTGTCGATCGTGCTGCTGGCGATCGTCGCCGTGCTGGGCGTGTCCAGTACCGTCAATCTGCTGGTCAGGGAGCCCTCGGCCGCTTCGCTGCTGTTCCTTCTGGTGCTGGCCATCGTGCTGGCTGACCTGATCGGCAAATTCATCTCGATCCTGTCGACCACCTTCCCGGACCTGATCCCGGCCGTGGACGATGAGGACCTGAAGCGCGCCTCCCTGATTCAGCGCCTGCGCCCCGGCCAGACGGTGGCCCTCCTGTCCGGCGCCTATGCGGCGCGGCTGGTCATGTTCCTCGTCATCTTCGCCCTGCTGGGCGCCAGCTACGCCTGGGCGCCGCTTGCCGTGCAGGAAACCCTGGTCGGCCCGCTCGGCACGATGGAGGCCATCACGGTCTTCATCCGCGAGGGGATCGCCGGATCGATCGGCTATTTCCTGTTCTTCCTCGGCCCGGACGACCTCGCCCCGGTCACCCGGGCGATCCTCGACCAGCCCCTGACGCCGGCCACGCCGAGCGGCGACGCCTTTCTCGTCGGCATCCGCATCTATGGCCTCGCCTTCATGTTCTCGATCCTGCGCACCCTGGCCACGCCCCTCACCTACTGGCGCGCCCGCAGACGGGCCCGCAAGCTGGCGCCGGCAAAGCGTGAGGCGTCGTCCGAGGCCTGAGCCGTCAGCCCCCGACCACGCCCCGGATGTACTCCTCGATGCCTTCGTCCGTGGCATTGGCGAAGAACAGCTCCTGGAACTTTTCGCCGGCGACGGCGGCCTTCAGCAGGTCCGGATCGACGGCCTTCAGGACCGTCAGCATGTCGTGGCAGGTGACGGCCTTCAGATCCTTGAGGATG
The DNA here is from genome assembly GCA_964022245.1 of uncultured Alphaproteobacteria bacterium. GTDB lineage: Bacteria > Pseudomonadota > Alphaproteobacteria > Caulobacterales > Caulobacteraceae > Brevundimonas. Next base: position 4,840 of record CAXICH010000001.1, on the reverse strand, counting down.
CCGCGGTTGGTGGCCATGATCTGGGCCCGTTCCTTGGGATAGCCCAGGCCGCGCTCGCCCTCGAACAGCTTGCGATAACAATCCTGCAGGTTCAGCTCGGCGGCCCAGCCAAAGCCCTTGGCATAGGGCATGGAGATGGCGTTGCCGTCATTGATCTGGCCGAACAGGAAGGCGTCGGTCGGGTCGATCACCAGACCACAGAAGACGCCCGGCATGGCGTTGCAGGCCAGCATCGAGCCCATCCCCGTGCCGCAGCCCGTGACGACGAAATCCGCCGCGCCCGAGTTCAGCAGGATGCCGGTCAGCAGGCCGTTCATCACATAGGTCAGCGAGGCCTTATCCTCGGGCGTATACATGCCATAGTGGTGCACCTTGTGGCCAAGAGGCTCGGCCACGGCGGTCAGGGCCGAGTGGACGATCTCGCTCTTGGCGGCCTGGCTGTTCTCGATGATCAGGGCGATTTTCATGGGAGTCCTCAAGGTCGCGGGCGGGCAGGGCGAAGGGCGTATCCGGATGTCCGGCTTTCAGGGTCGGGAATGTCGACGATATGACGGCATCGCCGTCCCATCGTTTGCATGGAGCTATGACACCGGTTACCTATGCCTTCAATCTGCCTGTGACAACCCACCCGGAGGCCTGCCTGCATGACCCCGTCGTTCGATCTCTCCGGCCGCACTGCCCTCGTCACCGGGGCCAATACTGGACTGGGTCAGGCCATTGCCGTGGGACTGGCGGGGGCGGGGGCCGACATCGTCGCCGTGGGCCGCTCGGCGCCGACCGAAACGGCAGAGAAGGTCGCCGAGCGGGGTCGGGCGCTGCACGCCATCCCTGCCGACCTGTCGACCACAGCGCCGATCGCCGATGTAGTGGCCCAGGCCCGCGACGCGGTCGGCGACATCGACATTCTGGTCAACAATGCCGGCATCATCCGTCGGGCCGACAGCCTCGACTTCTCGGAAGCGGACTGGGACGCGGTCATCGACACAAACCTCAAGACTGCCTTCTTCCTCAGCCAAGCCGTGGCCCGCACCTGGGTCGAGGGCGGGCGAGGCGGCAAGATCCTCAACATCTGCTCGATGCTGAGCTTCCAGGGCGGGATTCGTGTGCCGTCCTATACGGCCTCGAAGAGCGGCCTTGCGGGCCTGACCCGGCTGCTGGCCTGCGAATGGGCGGCGAAGGGGATCAACGTCAACGGTATCGCGCCCGGCTATTTCGCTACCAACAACACCGAGGCCCTCAGGGCCGACGAGGGTCGCAATCGCGACATCCTCGCCCGCATTCCGGCCGGGCGTTGGGGCGATCCGTCCGACCTTGCCGGCGCGGCGGTGTTCCTTGCCTCGGACGCCTCAGCCTATGTCCACGGCACCATCCTGACCGTCGACGGCGGCTGGATGGCGCGCTAGCAGCCGTCCCAGCCGGCCGCCCGGGCGTTCAGCCAGTCTTCCAGCAGGGTATGCCCATCTCCATCCGGATCGGTTGCCCCATCGGTGGGGTTCGCAGGGTCGGACCCGTGCGCGGTCTCCCAGTCGTCGGGCAGGCCGTCGCCGTCACCATCGACCCACGGCACACCTGAATCGATCTCGCCCAGGCCGCCGACGGCGTCGGGGCTGTCGATGATCCGTCCCGATCGATCCCTCACGCCTGCGACGATCCGGGTATCCACGGCGTCGCGGGGCAGGGAGGCGCCGGCCGTCGACAGCACCCGATCCTGCCAGGCCTCAGGGTCCTCCGGCGGAGGCCCCGCCCAGTCCGGTCGCGCGGTCAGCCGTGTTCCGGGACCGCCGTCGTCCTTCACCAGATTCCACGGGTCCTCGGGCAGGGCACCGTCCATGCGGTTGGCCTCGAACTAGGCGACGGCCAGCGGATCGGAGTCCTCGAACGCCCAGCCGCCGGTCGAGTCCGGTCCGGACAGATAGGCGTTGCCGACAAAGGCATAGGTCGAGACGCTGTCTGTGTCGGCATTATAGCCCGCATGTCCGCCGCCCCAGTTGTAGAAGACATTGCCCCGGAACTCGAAATAGGGCCCTTCCGGGTCGACCTCAGGGGGGTTGTAGTTGCCGGGTCTCGGCATCCGCGCCCGGTGGCTGGCCCACAGATTGCCGATGAAGCTGATCCGGGCGCCATATCCGCCGCGCACCAGCGAACCATAGCCGTGATCCCCCTTGGCGTGGGCCGAAGCGTTCAGCGATTCGGCGATCACCGAGTTCTGGACCGTGACGTCATAGATGCCGCGCCCGGGCGGGTCGTAACGGCTGCCAACCGACAGGGTCTCGTCCACCGACCATGAGGCCGACACATGATCCAGAATGATCCGGCGTCCCCGCTCGACCGAAATGGCGTCTGCCTCGACCAGGGTCTCGGCTCCCAGTCGCGAGCGGATGTGACGGATGATCACATCATCGGCCGAGATGATCAGCGGCTGACCGATCACGGTGACTCCTCCACCCGGCGCGGTCTGTCCGGCCAGCGTCACCCGCCCTCGCCGAATGACCAGCGGACTCGCCAGACGGATCACGCCCCCGGTGTCGAAGACAATGGTCCGGGGGCCGTCGGCCTCGATCGCCGCCCGCAGACTGCCGGGCCCGGAATCACCTGTCTGTGTGACCCGCAGCACACGTCCGCCGCGCCCGCCCACAGCATATCGTCCGGCCCCCTCCGCTCCCGGAAAGGCCAGCACCGGGGCTGGCACCTCCTGGGCAAAGGCCCGACCGGTGGGCATCTGCGCGCTGCACAGGAGGACTGCGAGGACCAGCCCTGCCGCAGCAGCGGCCCTGATGCCGGAGCGTGGAACGGCCTGCGACTTGGGGCTTGCCATTTCGATGTTCATCGGGTTACGCTCGCCATTGATACCGGTGTCATTCATTGTTGCATCTAGACATGACACCGGTGTCAAAACAAGGCTCGGGATTGAGCCTCAATAAAAGATCGACCGGGGCCAACCTCCGGCGTCCTGTATGTCCTTGGGAGGAGGCATATGATGCACGTTCAAAAATCAGGCGCGTCCCTGCGCCACTATCTGTTCGCCGGTGGATCGGGTCTGGCGCTTGCGCTGTGTCTCGGCGTCGGGGGTGTCGCCGCACAGGACGCGGGCGAACCCGAGACCGAGGTCGATGAGATCATCGTCACCGGTTATCGGGGCAGCCTCGCCGCCGCCCTTGACGTCAAGCGCAACGAGGCCGGCATCGTTGACGTCATCCTGGCCGAGGACATCGCTGACTTCCCGGACACCAACCTGGCCGAAGCCATCCAGCGTATCCCGGGCGTCTCGATCGACCGCGACGCGGGCGAGGGCCGCCAGCTGACCGTCCGGGGGCTGAGCTCCGACTTCACCCGCACCCGCATCAACGGCATGGAGGCCCAGGCCACCACCGGCGGCACCGACTCCTCGGGCGGTGCTAACCGCGGTCGCGGCTTCGACTTCAACGTCTTTGCCTCCGAGCTCTTCAACTCGATCAAGGTGCGCAAGACGGCCGCAGCCGAGACCGAAGAAGGCTCGCTCGGCGCCACCATCGATCTCCAGACGGCACGCCCGTTCGACTACCGCGGCCAGCGCATGGCCTTCTCGATGCAGGCCGGATACAACGACCTGTCCGAAAACTGGAACCCGCGCGCGGCGTTTCTGGTCAGTAACACCTTCGGGGATCGCGACCAGTTCGGTGCCCTCCTGTCGGTGGCCTACAGCGAAAAGGACTCCTTCGAGGAAGGCTTCAGCTCGGTGCGCTGGGCCCCGGCCGTCGGCTCCGGCAGCTCGGGCGGCTTCTGCTCGCCCTTCGGCTATACGCCCCAGAACCCCGGCAACAGCGGTTCCAACGGATCCAACGCCGCCAACTGCGCGACGGGGATTCCGCGTCCGACCAATACGCCCGGCAATGTCACCGCCTATGAGACCGCCAACCAGGCCAATGTCTTCATCCCGCGCCTGCCGCGCTATGGCCGGCTGACCCATCATCAGGAGCGTCTGGGCCTGACGGGATCGCTGCAATGGCGGCCGGCGGACTCGACGACGATCAGTGTCGATGTCCTCTTTTCCCAGCTGGATGCGACGCGCGAGGAGAATTTCCTCGAGTCACTGTCGTTCAGCCGCAACGCCGGCGCGGGCGGCCAGACCCAGATCATCGTCCGCGACGCCGTGGTCGAGAACAACACCCTGGTCTATGGCCTGTTCGACAATATCGATGTGCGGACCGAAGCCCGTTTCGACCAACTGGAGACCCAGTTCCTCCAGGTCGGCTTCACCCTCGAGCACGACTTCTCCGACACCGTCCGCGGCCGCTTCTTCGCCGGCCGCGCCGAGTCGAACTACGAGAACCCGTTCCAGACGACCGTCACCATCGATCGTCAGAACACCCAGGGCTATTCGTTCGATTTCCGCGGCAACCCCAATACGCCGCTGATCGACTATGGCTTCAATGTCGCTGATCCGGCGGCGTGGGAGTGGCGGGCCATCGGGTCCAGCGTGCCGCGTTCCGAAATCCGCATCCGGCCCCAGGGCGTGGACACCATTTTCGAGTCCCTCCAGGCGGATCTGGAGTTCGACGTCACGCCGTTCGTGACCTTCCGGACCGGCGTTAACTGGAAGACCTTCTCGTCCGAATCCTATGAGTTCCGTCGCACCGACGAGACGGTCGTCCCGGCCCTGCCGCCGGGGGTGACGGTCGCCGACATCTCGACCCTGCTGACCGGCTTCGGAAACGGATTCGGACCCAGCGGCAATGCGTCCACCTGGGTCATTCCCGACCTGAACGCCCTGGCTGACCTGTTCAACATCTACTGCAACTGCGACACCGGCGTGCCGGGCGGTGACTTCACCCTCGGCAGCATCACGGTCGGCAACGCCCGG